>NZ_JAUBQD010000123.1:0-7022 GCF_036701085.1 Microcoleus sp. Pol7_A1 | reverse complement strand
TCTACCAAAATGGAATTATCGTGCAGTTCCGACTATTTAGCAGACGCTAATGTTATTAAATTTTCATTCCTTATTTGAGTCAGATTGCTCAATATAACCCAGGACTAAATTCGATTGTGACTCTGGATGCGGAAAATGCGATCGCGCAGTCGAAAGTGGCAGATAAAGCATTAGCTCGAGGAGAAAATTGGGGGTTCTTACATGGAGTACCCGTAACTATCAAAGACACCCTCGAAACCAAAGGATTACGCACAACCAGCAGTTATCAACCCTTAGCTAATTATGTCCCAAAGCAAGATGCTATCGTCGTCGATCGACTGCGCGCTGCTGGAGCAATTATTTTGGGGAAGACGAATACACCACAACTAGCTGATAACTTTCAGACCAACAGTCCTCTGTTTGGTAGAACAAACAACCCCTGGAACCATGAGTGTACCCCAGGCGGCAGCACCGGGGGTGGTGCGAGTGCGATCGCTGCGGGGTTATCCCCTCTTGAACTTGGTAGTGATATTGGTGGGTCAATCCGCGTTCCAGCTCACTTCTGTGGCATTTTCGGCTTGAAACCAACCCAGAATCGCGTATCAACATTTGGACATATTCCAGAATTACCAGGAACACCTAAAACTATTCACCACTTACAAACAATAGGGCCTCTTGCCCGCTCTGTAGAAGACTTGCGATTGTGCCTGTCACTGATTCAAGATCCAGACCCCCGCCAGCCGGAAGTAATGCCGATATCTACACAAGTTAACTCAGTGACCACGCTACAGTCCTACCGCTACGCCTGGTCAGAAGGTTTTGGTGATATTCCAGCAACAGCCGAAACCAAAGCTGCTCTAGAAAAATTAGCATCATCCCTGACAGATATAGGATGCCGTGTAGAGCAACACAACGAGCCGCCAAATTTTGATAGCAATGCGGTACGCGATACTTACCTCAATATTTATAATTTTGAATTGGGTTTATCCCAGCCAGACTTGACGCAGATTCAACAGCAACAACGATATGTCACCGCCCTCATTGAGCGCGATATTCTGATTGCTAATATCGAAAGTTTCTTATCTAATTGGGATGCTTGGCTGTGTCCAGTAGTGCCAGTGCCTGCTTTCACCCACCGTCAGCCAGGAGCACCAATTGAGGTGGATGGTCGCGAGTTCTCTTATTTAACAACAATAGGTGCTTACGTAACAATTTTCAATTTAACTGGGAACCCTGCCGTAGTGCTGCCCTTTACACAGTCACAAGAAGGACTACCCATCGGCGTGCAAGTGGTGGGACGGCGCGGAAGCGATCTGAAACTGCTAGAGATTGCGGAAAAATTAACTCAAGTAACTGGTTTTTTTCAACGCCCACCTGGGTATTAGAAATGTCATTTGTCATTGGTGTCGGGCATCTGGCTGCAGAAGCAACGACCGAGAGCCATTGGCGTTGTCCCAGCCCATAAAGTTGTTGCGTTTAAGTCTTTGAGCCGAATCTGTCGGTGCGAGTGTTCTCGATCGCTCGCGCTATTCTAATAAAAACCAATGCTTTATTTTTTCAGGTTTGATAGAGCAAAGGAGCGATTGATAAAATCGCAGACAGTCGTTTTTTAGGGTGGCAAAGCGATCGCTTAAAGTTGATATCGTTGCGATCGCTGTCTTATCTTTCAATTATCGCATATACTTTTTAACTTATAATTTAAATAAACTGAAATTTAAAACACTAAATATTAATATAAAGTTTGACAAAAAAACAGGAAATATTATTTCCTAATTTTCCTACTTTAAGTCAGCACAAAAACTGATATTTTCAATCAAATACACCTGATACCAATTCTCTATGAAGTCGCACTTAATAAACGTGAGTTCAATTGGTGCGATCGCCACTCGCCCAAGCGCTCGCTCAGGAGTCCGCGATCGCTACTTAAAGTCCTGAAGGCGACTGCGATCGGCTTTGAGGTCAAACATTTATTTAATGCCGGGGAACTGACTTCATTAAAAATAGTAAACAGGTGGTTCATCGTACTTTTTTATTAGTTCCAAAATAGCGTCATAATACTCCGATTATTTGGGGAAGTTTTTTTTAAAAGCTGTATCGAACGCTGTCATCAAAGTGACACAAAAGCGCTGCCTTAAAAATCTCCTTCATCTACTTGAAATACAGTCAACCCCAACGACCTCCACATATCAACAACTTGCTGGCGATCGTCCAACACAAATTTAATATTATATTTCCCTGCAATATGCCGCCGATATAACTCTTCCTTCATAATCGCATCCTTCCTCATATCTCCGGTTTTCCGCATATAAAGAGCAGCATAATTAACCTCGTACTGCTGCAACCATTTTTCACTTTGAGGCTGACAATCATCTGTTCGACCCGAGACTACAATAATATGGGCGCTGGACTGCCACTTGCGGATGGTATCTAAGACGGGCTGATTCGGTAAATCGCGATCGCACGTCGAAGCATCAAAAGGATTTCTGCCGTTGAGAAGTGCCAGCGTACCGTCCATATCGACAATAATTGCATCCGGCAAATCCGGGTTATATTCCGGCGGCACAACAGGAACCCGCACGTACTTATTGTACATCTTCATTATCACATCTTTGCCCACCGAATTAAGCCTTTTCAAATCCCTTTTAATACATTCCTCAACCGGAACTTGCAAGAAAGAATCATTAACTTCGACGATGGCTTTACCTTTAACTAACTGTTTGATATGCTCGATGTGAGGTCCGAAATTAGTATCGTCAACAATGACGTGCTTGCCGCTTTCCAAAGCCATCAAAATAATCGTATCTCTCAACTGCACAATAAACTTTTCATTGGCCGGCGACCAATGAGAAGCGTGAGCCATTTCTCTGAGCAAATCTTTATTGCTGCGAACCCACTTTGCAGGTTCAGACAGCAGCAATTCTCTAGCAAACTGTGATTTTCCAGAAGCAGGTAAACCAACAAGTACAATAACTCTTTTCATGGTAATTGGTAATGGCTAATTGTCGTTATGGACGCAGGAACTCGCATTTGTAGGTTGTGCAATGCGCACCTTACCACTTATTCTTTAGTCCATTTATACTGGAACGAGAGCCAAGTGTTGACGCGGTTTCAAACGCCGAGTTTGATGGGAACAATTTATTAGTTTGTTTACAAACCTAGATGGATGTAATCTAAACCCAATAACTCCTCTATTTTATGGAGCGTAACATCACGAAGAGCTTCTTTCACTCCCGCAACTCTTCGCGCACGCAAAGAAAACAAAATCCCGGAATAGGGCAAATGTTTGACAGCTAAAGCAAAATCTTTCTGAACTTCTATATGTTCGTGCTGTCGGTAAACTTCCTCGATTTCTCTAACCAAACATTGATATTTCTCCTTAACTTTTTCGTACAATTCAGTCCACTCAGGGAAATAAGCTAAAAACTCTTCTCCTTCATTAGTTAAAACAATCTCGATCAGGCGGCGGGTCGAAAACCCTTCGCGGAGATGAGAAATAGCGACATATTGCGGAGACTTAACTTTAACTCTGTTGAAGTTAGCATCGCAGATAATATACCCTTCCGAATCCATCGGATCTAAATGTTGAGCCGCTTCGATAACTTCTTTCCAGCTAGTTAAAGGGTAAGATGCGACCAATTCCCATCCGTATTTATTTGCCCAAATACTCGGGTCGGTTTCTAGCAGTGTTTGAGTGTTGCGAACCCCGTGCAGCACGATTTGATTTTCCGTTTGCTGCACAACTATTCTATTGTAAGGCGTCATCAACTCAAAGATAAAACACTGGTCAGTTTCTTGCGGTAATTGATATCCCAACTCTTGCCAGACTTTCCAAAAAAGTTCGGCAAAGCTGAATCCAAAACCGTTAACTTCGCCGGCAGCGTCGGGAGTGCCGCTAGATTGCACTCTCCATTCTCCCTTGTAAAAATAAAGTACAGTCAGAGAACCGTCTAGTTTTTGGTAAACTTTGGCATGACTCCAATCAATTGCAGCGGCGTGAATTTCTCCGTAATTAAAAAATTTGTCGTAGGGATAAGAAACTATCTGCCAATCGTCAGATGAATCTAAAATAATGCCTCGGCACTGCTGGACTATTTTTTCGCCCAATGGAGATTCTATCTGCGAGTATTTCAGACAGACTAAATCGGGATATTGGCGGTGGCGGGTAACTTTGATATGATAAGTTTCGGACAAAGTTTCCAATCCGTGCTGGCGCAAATACTCTTGCAGTTCCACTATCAACTCCTAAATTGCTCGCCTTCTCTATATTATATATGACTTCATATTCTGGCAACCTTGTCAAGATAGTCAAAAAAGATTTTTCCCGGAAAAGCGAGTGTTAATTTTGTATTTTGAATTATGGTTGTACATAGGTGAATGCGGTTCGCCGCCCAAGTAAACTCTTGGAATATTAAGGGAAAAGACCGTGAAGAAAAAATTATTACTTTTGGCTACTTCTGCTGGTGTATTGACTGCTTTATTACCTCTATCGGTTGTTTTTGGATCTTCGCAATTGTCGCAGCGACAATCGGGAACAACACAAATTGCTCAAGGAGGCACTGCAGTTCCGGTAAATGAAATTTTGCCAAAGTTAAAAGGCAAAACGCAAGTGCCTATTTTTATTCCCAGCAGGATTCCGCTTTCGCAAAAAATGTACTATTCAACTACAGCACAAGCAAACAGCTATGCTATTTCAATCGATTATAAAGCAGATTGCGGCGGTACGACCGTTTGCACTTTTGGGTCAATTATAGGTCAAAAAGGCGGGGAGTTTACTACAAAACTAGAATGGGTAACTAAGACATTAAAAAATGTCAAACTTGCGGGCGGAGTGAAAGGAGTTTATCATAACGGTTGCGGGGCTTATTGCACAGCAACTCTTGAGTGGAAAACTCAGGGTTTTATGTATACCGTCGCCATTAAGAACGGACGGGAATATGATTTAATTTTAATAGCAAATTCTGCTATTCAAGCTGGGAAGCGTTAAGTTTTGCAGTCGGGGACGCACCACTTCTATATGTAGAGTGCGAACTGCGCACTTTACGGTTATTGTATGATAGATATTAACTCGCATTCGCCTCTTACAAGATGCTATGGTTTTTTTGTGCTGACCTACTTAGGGGGAAATCAGGATGAGGGGAAGATGGCTATTTGCGGCGATTTTTGCTTGTGTGGTGACTGCTTTTACGATCGCACCTTTGACACCCAACTCAGCGTTAGCAAGGACTGAACTCTCGATAACAGAAATCCACTGGTTTAATTTTTCCCCTAAAGATAGCTGGCAACCGATACAATTTATTGTACCCGATCGCAACACGGCAAAATCTACCGGCGGCCGCAAGTTGCGGTTGTACGATGTTCATATTGCCAAAATGTTTGAAATTTCTCATTTTCTGTGCGATCGCGATCGCGCTTCTGAGGGTTACAATTGGTCCTATCAAGCGGAAAATGGCAATATTGAGATGGGACGCTTCAAAATTAGCTGCACTCTAGCCCGTTCCATAGCTCCAGCTTACGGGTTAGGGAAATCAGAAATTACAGTGATTCGCCGCCACTTCCACCTGAAAAACGGTCGCCCTTCTATTGCTGCAGAAAAATATTCAATTCCCACTCTCAACATTGCTAAAAATAGAGTTTTGCAGTGGAGGGATTTTGTGCAAAAGTTGCCCCAAACCCCGGATAAATTAGCAAACCAAGCTAATAGTAGTTTTCCTGCAAGTAACATTTTTCGGCAAATCAAAGGTAAAACGCGAGTGCCTGTTTTTCTGCCGAATATACTTCCTTTATCTGACACTCAGCAAGTTGATTTTGATGTGCAAGCAGGTTCCTACGGTTACATTGTGGGAATGTATTTAGGCAAAGGATGCCGCGCCGGAGCTTGTTATTTCGGCACAATAGAAGCTAAAAGAAATGAACCGTTTTCGCCTCCTTCGCAATTACCGCAGGATACTTACAGAAGCATTGAATTGGCCGGCGGCATCAGGGGAATTTATTTCAATAATTGCGGTGCTTACTGCACTGCTTTTGTTGAGTGGCAAAGGCTGGGGGTGCTGTACCGAGTCACTAGGAAAAACGGACGGCAGCAAGAAGTTGTTCAGATAGCAAATTCTGCACTTCAAGCAGGGCAACGTTAAATTTGGCGGGTAAATGGAAAAGGTCGAGCGACCTTTTTCGCATTAATTATCCCGTTGCTGTACAATTAAAAAGTACCTAAAAAACTAAAGAGATGCCTGCGATTAGCGTTGAAGAAGCCAAGCAGAGTCTGCAAGCTATCTTGGAAAAGGTGGCTTTGGGAGAAGAAGTGACGATCGTACACGAAGGTAAAGTAGTAGCTCGCGTAGTCCCGCCGCTCACGAAGGAGCAGCGGTTAGCTGAACTCAAGAGATTCCGAGACTCTATTCAAGTAAAGGGTGAACCCCTGAGTGCAACAGTCATTAGGCTAAGGGAGGAAGCACGGTATTGATTTATATAGATACTATTAAAGTAAAGTTCAGTTATTAATTGCCGTAGCTGAGGGCTAAAAGTTCTATCGACCTTTTGTCAGCGAAGCTGCACTTATGCCTCCACCAAAGGTGCATAGCAGGATTTCATATCCTCGTGGGAGATGATTTTAGTTGATGTTTCCGCAGGTTCTAATCCCTTGCGGGCGTTGAGCCAAGGTGTCTCTGATTGCGTCAATTCTGCAAGATGTTTAGCACTTAATTCTCCATAAGCATTCCAAACTTCTTCGAGTACCTCGATTTCATCTTCATCAAATTCTTTTTCAAAATTATCGGGAGCTGGAATATCGCTATATTTGTAAGGTTTGTACTCATCCCAAACATCGCGGACAATGGGGCCAGAAACCCAAGCTTCAATATCTTGCTCAAATAGCGGCTGGCTTCTAAAGACTAAACTCCAAGCTTGTGCATAATACACGATCTTTTGCAGTTTCAGAGGAGAAATGGTATCGCCTGCTTCTCGATCGACAGGGAGCGTGTCACTTTTGCGACAAGTATAAATACTCAAAACAAGTGGGGCAAAGGTTTTGAGCTATTGTTGGCAAA
>NZ_JAUBQD010000122.1:0-7148 GCF_036701085.1 Microcoleus sp. Pol7_A1 | reverse complement strand
GTTAATTCTTCTAACATAGATAAATTATGTAGTGATTTTGGCTATTATCTCATAAATCATTTAGGATTGCTATATTAGGCGAGGGCTAATGCCCTATTGACAGACTGATGGGGTTTTTGCTTGGATGCGATCGACCACTTGGGGGAAGTTCCGCTAGAAAAGTTGAGATAGTCTCAACTTTGCGACAGTTTTCGGGAAAGCAACGCTTACGCATGACACCAGGAAGCAAAGCGAGATCGCTTTCTATTTAGCTACCCTTAAACAACGAAACTATACTTAAATCTTGCACCAGTCGAATAATCTCACATTCCGTCTGCCCTGCTTGACAACAGGGGTTAAAACCCAAAGTTAATTTCTGGCTTCTCTGACTGGGGTGAAACTTCCTAATTGGTGCATTGTCTTACTTAGAGGCATCCAGCACATCCATGAATTTTCCATTCAAAGCACGTTTGAAGAGCCAGAAGAATTCACCAAAAATGGTGATGCCGTTAATTCACCAACATTGGTTGGTGCGGATCGTCCTGCGCTCTATTTCCTACTTCCGCAAAGACTTATGGCTGATCGTCACGCTCTTGCTTTTGATCGGGGCATCGGTGCTTTTCAACCTTCTCAACGCGTGGCCGGTGGCTATTCTAGTCGATACGGTTTTGTCACCAACTCCGAAATCCAACTGGATTCATACGCTGTTTCTTGCCCCGTTCGGTGAAGGCACGCTGAACCGAATTTTCGGAATGGCGTTCGTCGCGATGATTATCAGAATCCTGAGCGATACCGTTTTCATGCTCCGTAGGATGTTGAACTACCGCATCCAGTACAACGGAACCTTGCGGGTTCGCACCGAACTCTACGACAAAATGCAGGCGCTTAGCCTCGGCTGGCACGGCTCCCGATCGCAGGGTGACGCAATCTATCGGTTGAGCTACGACAGCCTCGGTCCTTGGGGGGTGATCGATACGCTCATCGGCTCCACCGCCGCATCGGTGACGCTGACGGCGATGATCTGGATCATGCTGTCGCGCCACGTCCTTCTCACCGTGTTTGCACTTGCGTTCACTCCGCTTCTAATACTGGCGAATTGGTACTTCGAGGGAAGAATTAGGAGTCGAGCGTTGGAGTCGAAGCAGACCGATGCGGTGATGACCTCAACCATGCAGCAAGGTATAGAGTTGATCGGGCTAATCCAGTCCTTCGGTCGAGAAGCAACGGAGTCGCGGCGCTTCGGGCAGATGGTCGAACGCAGCGTCAAGGCCTCCATGCGGCTCAACTGGCAAGAGAACCTCTATCCGCTAGCGGTTCAGGTAGTCTTCGCCCTGGGAAGCGGGGTAATCTTAGGCTACGGCGGATACCTAGTTTATCGCGACCAGTTCTTGCGTCCGGTGCCGAACGGCGTGAGCATCGGCGATCTGCTCGTATTCATGGCCTACCTGGGGCAGTTCTGGGACCCGATAGGTTGGGTGTTGGGGTTCACTACTAAGATCCAAACGTTTGTAGCTTCATGCGATCGCGTCTTTACTGTTATTGACGAGCCGCCCGCCATAAAAGATGAGCCTGATGCGCGATCGCTTCCCGTCTATCCCCGCACACTAGCACTTTCCGATGTAAGCTTCGAGTACAACTCTGGGCAACCCGTCTTGCGGAATATTAATGCTAGTATCGAGCCGGGTCAGATGGTGGCGTTTTTGGGGCCTAGCGGAACGGGAAAGAGCACGCTGCTCAATCTCTTGCCTCGCTTCTACGACCCGACATCGGGCAGCGTCCTCCTCGACGGCTTCGACCTCCGCACGCTTAAGATTGCCGATGTCCGCAAACACATGGCGATCGTCTCGCAAGGCAGCCCACTCTTCCCCGGAACGATCGCAGAAAATATTGCTTACGGTCGCCCGGATGCTCTGCTCCTCGATATTCGGGAGGCGGCGGTCGAATCCGGGGCAGCCGAGTTCATCGAAACCTTGCCGGAGCAGTACGATACTTTAATCGCTGAGGGCGGTCAAAACCTCTCGGGCGGACAGCGACAGCGCTTAGCTATTGCGCGAGCGCTCGTCACTAAGGCTCCCATACTCATCCTCGACGAACCCACGAATGCGCTGGACTTGAAGCACGAGCAGTGGGTCCTAGAGACTCTGCAACGTCTGCGGCGCAAGAGAACCATCATCTTGGTCACGCACCGACTCGAAACTGCCGTAGACTGCGATCTGATTTTTGTGATGCAGGAGGGCGAGATTGTCGAATCTGGCACTCACACCGAACTCCTTACCCAGCAAGGGTTATATTACCGAATGTTGGGCTACAAGCCAGTAAGGTCAATAGGGCTTACTGATAAACCCTCCATAGAGTAGGAGTACGACATAAAGAACTTATTCTTATCCTTTTGCTCCAATCAGTTGCTGTCTGGCTAGAAATAGGCGCGCATTAACTGACCCAGAGGTAGTGAACGCTGCGAGCGAAACAAATACCAAGGGGCAGCAGGGCAAATAGTCGTAGGGCGGGCTACCTCTAAAAAAGTGCAAACGTACCGAAGATTTAGGAAAACGATGCAATCTCCCTGGCTACAATGGCTCTGGCAAACCTCCTAGGCGTAGAGAATATAGATGGCTTTTTCTCTACTTCAATCATCTAAACATTCAAAGATCTAGACATTCAGATCTTTGGGTTGTAAGACCTAGTTGATGAACTTAACACGCTTACCTATGATTGTGACAGTCGCCTCATTCAAGGGCGGAGTCGGGAAGACAACCACAGCGCTGCACTTAGCGGCTTACTTGCAAACCAAAACACCGGCTTTGTTGGTAAATGGCGACCTCAACCCCAGTGCGTTAGATTCGGCCGCGGTTCCCTGCCGTTCAAAGTGGTCGATGAAAAGCAAGGCGTGCGATATGCCAGGGATTACGAGCACATCGTCATCCACACGCCGGCGCGACCAACCCCAGAAGACCTCAAAACTTTAGCCCAAGGGTGCGATTTGCTGATATTGCCCAGCTCTCCCGATGCTATGGCCTTGAGCGCTATGTTGCAAATGGTGGAGGCTCTCTATTCTCTGCAATCCAATTACCGCATTTTGCTTACGGTCATCCCGCCCGCTCCGAGTAAAGTCGGGGCCCAATCTAGGACAACCATCAAAAAAGTGAGATTGCCTATTTTCAAGTCTGATATAAGGAGGCTGGCGGTATTTCACAACGCTGCCCTCGCCGGAGTTCCTGTAAACGCTATCAAAGACCCTTATGGCTAAAGCTGCTTGGGGGTGCTACGCCGCTGTTGGAAAGGAGATACTGCCGTGAGTCGCTTTGATGATTTACTGAAGGTCAAGAAACTCAAACCCGGTGAACCTGACCTCTCTCCCAGTGTGGCGCTATCCAAAAGCAAAGACCCCAACTTTGTTCGCACTAGGGTTTACCTGCCAAAACTTCTGCACCGCCAACTTACCCCTCTTCTGTCACAAAGCGTCCGAGTATAACAGAACAAAATCTCTCAAACCCTAGCTGCGTCTATGGTTAAGCCTCGCCAAGCTGATTAAACCTTGAAATTGATTGATGAGTATTGTCGCTATTACAGAAATCTGTTTTCAGAAGTCAGAAGCTTTGAAGCTTTTACACACCTTCATGCTGGTATAGCAATCCTAAATCAGTTGCAAATAAATCGGGCGTCACTAATCGTGATTAACTTGGTATTAATTCAGGCTTTTTAGCAAAAAAGTCATACATATATAACTTAGGAAAATCAAAGGTTTGACAATTAGTTACCAGCATAAAGAGTTTTTTTATAAGTGGAAAAGATTTACAGAGATACCAATGTTCTCTCAGAAATCTTTTGCCTTGAAGCCAAATATCTTCTACAGGGTTTTGCTCAGGTGCGTTAGGCGCAAACAATTCACATATTATCAACCATTCAGATTTTTTTAAATCTTGATTAACCAGGCTAAGATAATCTCGCATTTCTCCGTATTTATGATAACTGGCGCCATCCCAAAATATCAAAATTTTAGCTCCTTTATTTAGATTTTGGAGGTGTTTTACAAACGAAACTGTATTTTTTGAGTTTCCGGCTTCATATTCTTGAACAAAAAATTCTTTTGTTTGATAGTTGAGGGGCCCAAAATATGTTTGCCTTTCTCTCTGATTTGTCATGGGTACTTCTATTCTTATCTTAGTCTTTCCCCAAACATATCCACAGACATCTCCCCACAGTAGATGACATTCATCAATCATATACACCACAAGTTTTCCCGCTTCTATTTCTTCTCTGTTTTCTGCCAAAATTCTCTCGATTTCTATCTTCTTTGTTTTTACCACTTCAGGGTTTTTTTTGGGGTTCTTTTTTTGAGTTTTCTTCCAGCTAATCTTTGCTTCATCAAGTAATGTATAATAACTTTGATTTGATTTGAAGCGAATATCATACTTGTCTTCTATATATTCCCGGAACTCCTGTAGGCTTAAATACACTTGAGTATCTAAGTAATTAACAATCTCCCGGCGTTGCGCTTGACTTAGATATGCTTTTGACCCTTGATACTTCAGTTTTAATTCTTCCACTCCATTTTTGATGAATTTCATTTTGCATTGACTGATAAATGTTGCTGATACATTTAATATTTTTTGAATTTTAGAACAAGGCATCCCCTCAATCCACATCATTACGGACATTGCTCGCTTCAGTTCTCTCGGGTCGGGGTTGCTCTCGATAAAATCACTTAACTCTTTTAAATGTTGTTGCTCACACATATTGTTTTTTTTACTAATATTCAGTCTGCAAGTATTATACTCCAATACTTCGGACAGTTTTGGAACATGGACGCTCCCCGAGCCGAGCCAAAAAGTCCCTGAGATTTTAACCGAAAATCAAAAAAAAAGGCACTTTTTACGTTAAGCTCAAAAAACACACGAACTTAAAAAAATGCCTGATGAATATTCTAGAATCTATCTTACAACAAATGTCAGGGATTAGTCAATCCCAAAAAAAGTTTATGGTGATTTTGTTTTCCACCATATTGCTTGTTTATGGCAAGGTGAACTTTACCAATCTGAGCCGTTACAGTTCATTGAGTGAAAAAACTTATCGTCGTCATTTTTTGAAAAATTTTGATTTTGCAGAATTTTATCAATACTTTATCAAGAAAGCCTTGAATGCTGAGCGAACCATTATTGCTGTAATCGATTGTTCATTTATTAAAAAAAGTGGCAAAAAAACAGAAGGAAAAGCTAGCTTTTATAATGGTGTAGCTGGCAAACCAGAAGAGGGATTAGAAATTTCTGTAATTTCTTTGGTCGAAGTTGAAACTCATTTGTCTTATAGTGTAAGTGTACAACAAACGCCCTGGCGTTCTCCCACAGAACTACCGAAAAATCCCCTCACTGCTCAAGCTAAAAAAACGTCAAAAAAACCGACTTAAAAAAAAGCGTCTCAAAGCTCAACGCCTGAGATAACAAGAGTTGACGACTATGCCCAACATTTAAAAAAAACCCGTTTTTTATTGCCAAAATCTGTACGTTACTTGGTAGCTGACGGTTATTATTGCCGCGCTAAGTTCTGGGATGCTGTACGGGACTCAGATTTAAATTTGATTAGTAAATTACGGTATGATGCCAACTTGAATTACCTCTATACAGGTGAAAGAAATAAAATAGGCGCTCCTCGTAAATATGATGGAAAAGTAGACTGTAATAAGTTAAACAATTTAACTTATATCAAAGAAATTCAGCCGGGAGTTAAGCTTTATTCATTAGTAGTATGGAGTGTTTGTTTAAAATGTAAAATACGTTTAGCTTGCCTTTGTGAAGTTCAACCCAATGGTAAAATCAAAAATATTTTATTATTCAGCACTGATATCGAGCTGACAAGTGAGCAAATACTTGAGTATTATCGGGCTCGTTTTCAGATTGAGTTTATTTTTCGTGATGCCAAACAATTTACGGGTTTATCCGATTGTCAATCTCGCAGTGGTCAACGCCTTGATTTTCATTTTAATGCCAGTCTAATTGCTTTAAATTTAGCCAAATATGAAGCTTATAATCGTCATTCATCTCCCGAGCCATTCGTGTTTTCCATGACCTCTTATAAACGCCGTGAATTCAACAGGCATATACTTTACACCTTTATTGATAAGTTAGATTTAGACCAGAATTTAATTTTAAATCACCCTAACCTTCCATCAGTCTTATCCTATGGTACTCTCGCTGCTTAAAAACTGTCCGAAGTATTGATACTCCAGAACCATTATAATTTATAAAATTTTGTGAATCATTTAGGATTGCTATATAATCTATGATATTAAACGTAAGACGCTACCAGCCATTGCAGAGATAATGGGGCTAAAAAATGCTCAAGGGTTGCATCGCTTTCTTACCCAATTACCCTACGAGGCTCCAGCCTTGAGAAGGCAAAGGCTAGAATTAATTTTAAAATTTGTTCAATATCGAAAAATCCTTATCATCATTGACTTGCACAGGAGATCCGAAGAAGGGAAAAGCCACAGATTATGTAGCTAGACAATATTTATGGCGACTTGGAAAAATTGACAATGGCATAGTGGCTGTGGTGAGCTATGGTCTAGTAGATGGGTTAACTTTCCCATTAATGTTTGAAATTTATCAACCTAAAAAACGACTTAAACTAAAGTATAGTTACCTACGTAAACCCCTGCTAGCCAGCCAGATGATTAGAGAAATTAAAGCAATGGGTTTGAAATAAACTGTGTTCTAGCTGATAGCTTATATCGAGAAAGTACGAGTACATTAATTCGCTGTTTACAAGGATTAAATCTTCAATTTGCTGTAGCAATTCGGAGTGAACACAGTGTGCGTTTGCCCGCCGAGCAAAGGGTTAGAGCTAATAAATGGCGTAAAGAAAGAGCGGATATTTTCCGATGGGAGCTTCTTAGAAGTCCGCTATATTAAAGAAATTATTTAGGGAAAAAAGAGAGCGTTGCGTTACTGGGAAATCACAACAGATATAGAGACATTTTCCGAAAATTAAACCTGGTATGTGATGACACTTGCTTCCGGGAGCCTTAGCTAAAGAAGTTGGGAATTTATATGGAAATAGGACTGGGATTGAATATGGTTTTAGACAAAGTAAGAGTAGACATCTCCCAAAAAGAAATGGTTGATAGAGCGCTCTTAAATTATAATGGAATTTTATCCCCAAAAACATGAGCC
>NZ_JAUBQD010000121.1:0-7328 GCF_036701085.1 Microcoleus sp. Pol7_A1 | reverse complement strand
TTAAATCATCCAAATCTTCCTTCAGTCTTGTCTTATGGTACTCTGGCTGCTTAAAAACTGTCCGGAGTATTGTAACTTAGAGCTTACTGAATATCAAGTAACAAGTCAAGAAACAGTAGATTATAATTGTTTTGCTTTTGCTGCTGGAGAAGAGGAATGCAGATGGGACCCGGTAGACCCTGATGGGTACTGGCCGGATGGTGTTTCAAGAGAGTTAACGCTGGAAGCTTTTATCCAAGCTTATCAAACTATTGGATATGAACCTTGCGAGAATCGTGACGTTGAACCGGGGTTTCAAAAAATAGCAATATACACCTATAACGGTCAGCCACAGCACGCAGCCAGACAAGAAGAGGATGGTAAGTGGAAAAGCAAGCTAGGGGATTGGGAAGATATCGAACATGAATTAGAAGGGTTAGAAAATCCTAACTATTATGGGGTGGTTCAACAAATATTAAAGCGAGCGACAATCCCGATAGAGATTTCTTAGACGGCAATTCAACTTTTGAAAAGTACACTCTTGGACTCACCCACTCTATTTGTTACCCTTAGCTATTTTTTATCTGCTTTAATAGCCAAGCTTCCCTTTGGATGATATAATAGACTAAAGTTAAATTGGCGAACAAATTATAAGATTAATTAGGGATTTTTTTGAAATCGAAAGAAGGAAAGCCATGCTAGAAAACCTGATCAAATACTTTGTCTACGCAACAAAAGGCTATATTACAAAAACGCAGTTAATCAAGTTTTTGTATTTGGCAGATCTTTATGCGGTCAAATGGACAGACAAGCAGCTTACTGATTTAGATTGGCGTTATTATTACTATGGGCCTTGGAATGAAGGCATAGAGGCTGTTTTAAATCAAATGAATGGCAAAGAGATTGTTCAAGAATCTCAGGGAGAAAGTATATTCATCAGACTTGGTGAGGGAGCTGGTAATGTGGATGATTTAAAGTTACCTTTAGGTCTGAAGCTCATGCTTGACAACATCAGGAGAGAATGGGCGGGTGCAGGAGAGGATAAACTGAATCAGTTACTAGAATATGTCTATAGCACTGCTCCCATGCTTGAGGTTAAATATAGCCACGAACCAGAGGAACAGGTGAGACTTAATCTCTACAAAGAAAGAGAAAAGTTAATGAGTGAATTGGGGTGAGCGAGTGGCTGGACAAAAACCGCGTCAAGGTTGGATTTATTTTATCAATCCCTATAGAGTATCTCTTCGTTGCAAACTCGGTCATCATCATATTTATGAGATAAATGAACCAGGGGAGATTGAGTGCAAGACAATTTCTTGCACTCAGGTGATTAATTCGAGTCGGGTTTTTCGAGGAGAGCATCCTTATATCGTTTGGACAAGTGACCAATTTCAAGAGGACTCTAAATACATCCAAACTTTGACGCTGATTCCGTTGACTTCACAAGAAACCTATAAAGGTTTGCCAACTGTATATCCAATTAACTCTACAAGCACAAATGGTCTTTCTTATAATTCCTTCGCTCTAGTGCATCAGATATGTACTGTTGATGCTAACTGTTTTAAAGATTCGCAAGGGGATTGGCTTAAGCGAGTTGGACAACTGGATAAAGCAGATAAGGAAGCTATAGAGGAACGTTTAAAGTATTTTTTAAATCTTGGGGATAATCTGGGTGAAGATTGGTTTATTAAAAATGCGTCTATAGAACTTTTGCAGAAAGTGTTTAATTCTCTAGCGGATGAAACCACAAAAAGTATGGCTATAGAAAAACTGATCGACGATTTGCGATCGTAGTCAATGAGTAGTAATTGATCGTAGAGGTCAAGAAGGTTTTTGCAGTGGACTTGAGCACTCTCCCTCTATCCTGTTAACCTTCTCGATCGCCCAAACGGCATCTTAGCCACATCTAACAAAAATTAAAAAAGGCGGCACCCAGATTTGAACTGGGGGTGGAGGTTTTGCAGACCTCTGCCTTACCACTTGGCTATGCCGCCGTCACGTCTGAAATTTGACGTTTTCTTATAGTACACCAAATCTCGAAATTTTTAACATACCTGTCAAAAATTTCGTGAAGCGCAGCTATCCCCAACGCGCGTGGGTTCCCGAAGGGTAGGGAATCGCCCTTTTTTTCCCATATCGCCAAAACCCTTGTGGGAAGGTACTCTAGAACTATAGCAACGACCCGCAACACCAGCCATGACACCAGTTTCTCCCCTACTCGTCGCCCAAATCACGGACACTCACTTGTTTGCAGAGCTCGATCGAGAATGGAAAGGCCTCTCAACAGCCCGCACCCTCCAAGCAGTTCTCGATCGCTTGCAACAGATACAGCCGCCGCCCGACTTACTCCTACTCACAGGCGACTTGTCCCAAGACGAAACACCAGAATCCTACCAGCGCCTCGTCTCCCTCATCGCCCCCCTCGGAATTCCCGCCTACTGGATACCTGGGAACCACGACAACATCCCAGTCATGGCAGAAATCTTAAATCAGCCGCCTCTTTCCCCAGAAAAATCATGGCTGCTAGGAAATTGGCAATTTCTGTTGCTTTCGAGTGTGGAAGCCGGATGCGACGGCGGGCGGCTTTCCCCAGAAAGCTTGCATTGGCTCGACTCTCAACTGCAACAAACCGGCGATCGACCTGTTATCATTGCCTTGCACCATCATCCTTTGCCGATCGACTCTGAAATAATGGATGGAATGATGCTGCACAATGCCGATGAATTTTTAGCAATTGTCGATCGATATCCTGAAATCAAAATCGTTCTTTGTGGCCACATTCACCAAGAATTTCAACAACAGCGGGGCTCAGTTACCTACTTGGGGACACCCAGCACCTGCATCCAACTTTTACCGAAAAGTCATCCGATTATCCTTGACCAAATCCCCCCGGGATTTAGATTGCTTGAATTGGCGATCGACGGTACTTGGAACACCAGAGTTGAGCGAGTTGCTGCACAATTGCCACCCGATTAATATTTTGCTGTCTGGATAAACTAATTAAATTTATATCAAATTTACATTTTGTTGTCAATACATCAAGAGATAGATTTTTTTTAGCAGCCCCATCTTTTATGATATTTATTAACCATAGATTGCAGACATACGTAAACTAGCGAGCTACGAACACAAATGTCGATCGCAATTTGACAAAATAGGAAAAACTAAATTTATGTCTGAACTAAATGGCGTGATGATGCAGTATTTCCACTGGTACAGCCCCGACGACGGCAGCCTGTGGAATCAGCTAGCGAAATCTGCAAAAGATTTAGCCAAAAAAGGCGTTACATCCCTGTGGTTGCCGCCAGCCTATAAAGGAACCGGCGGCGGTATGGATGTAGGTTACGGCGTCTACGACTTATTCGATTTAGGCGAGTTCGACCAAAAAGGGTCGGTACGCACAAAATACGGCACAAAAGATGAGTATTTGGCCGCCATTAAAGCTGCACAAGATGCTGGAATTCGGATTTATGCCGATGTTGTCTTCAACCACAAATTAGGTGCCGATGCAGAAGAAGAATCCGAAGCCACACCCTTCAATCCCGACAACCGGAATGACACCGTAGGTGAATATCAAAAAATCAAAGCTTGGACGCATTTTACCTTCCCCGGTCGCGACAAAAAATATTCCAGCATGGAGTGGCATTGGTGGCATTTTGACGCCATTGATTACAACGTTTACAACACAGAAACCCATGCCATTTACCTGCTGAAAGGTAAAGAATTCGATCGAGGAGTAGACTTAGAAAAAGGCAATTTTGACTACCTCATGGGTTGCGATTTAGATATGGACAACCCAGAAGTCACCGGGGAATTAAAATACTGGGGTGAGTGGTATGTCGATACAACAAACGTTGACGGCTTTCGCTTCGATGCCGTCAAACACGTTAAAGCAGAATTTTTCCAAGAATGGTTGGAACACGTTCGCCACTATGCCCAACGCGACCTATTTGCCGTAGGCGAATATTGGTCTTACGAAGTGGAAGCTTTGCACAGCTTCATCGAAGCAACGGACGGTAAAGTCACCTTATTTGACGCACCCCTCCACTACAACTTCCACGCTGCTAGCAAAGCCGGCAATAGCTACGACTTGCGAACAATTTTTGATAACACCCTCGTCCAACAGCAACCAGCCCTCGCCGTTACCTTGGTTGACAACCATGATTCTCAACCATTACAATCCCTAGAATCTGTTGTCGAGGCTTGGTTTAAACCTCTTGCCTACGCTTTAATCTTGCTGCGAAGGGAAGGATATCCGTGCATTTTTTACCCGGACTATTACGGCGATAACTATAAGGATACAGCAAACGATGGCAACGAATACGAGATTTGGTTAGACAAACATCAGTTTCTTCTCGATAAATTCTTGTTAGCGCGCCAAACTTATTCCTACGGCAATCAGTACGATTACTTCGACCACGCCAATACCATTGGCTGGACGCGACTCGGAACTGAAGAACATCCGGGCGGCATGGCTGTGGTACTCAGTAACGGAGACGAGGGCAGCAAGTTTATGGAAGTCGGACAACCGAATCGAACTTATATTGACATCACCGAACACATCAAAGAACCAATCACAACTAATGACGATGGTTGGGGTGATTTTCGGTGTAACGCCGGTTCTGTTTCGGTCTGGGTGCCCCAGCCGTAAGAACAGCGTTAAAATTGACGTACTCCTCTGCCTAAAGTAGGGTGCGCAGTGCGCACCTTACCGCTATAATTAGTAGTAGCTTAAACCACTTTTTACTTTCATGATTTTGATCGCGGAAACTTGTTTGTAGTGAGGAGTAAAGTCCTGTATCTAGCATTATTTTTATGATATGCGATCGCGCAAAAAATTATTTATATAAAAAATATGAAACTTTCAGCAAAAGTTGCCGTTATTACCGGCGGTGGGTCGGGAATTGGTCGTGCAGCAGCAATTTTAATGGCTAAGGAAGGCGCAAAAGTTGCTATTATCAATCGCACTTTAGAGGCCGGGGAAGAAACAGTCCGCCAGTTGGTCGATGAAGGAGGCTGCGGGCTGGCTATTGCAGCAGATGTGGCGGATTCTCAGCAAATGCAACAGGCATTTCAAACAATTTTTGATGAATATCAAAGAATTGATATTGTGTTGGCAAATGCCGGTATTAACGGTGTATGGTCGCCGATAGAAGAGATAGAACCCGAAGAGTGGGACCGGACAATTAATACCAACCTCAGAGGAACATTTTTGACTGTTAAGTATGCTGTTCCTTATCTGAAAAAACAAGGAGGTTGCATCGTCATTACATCGTCGATTAATGGCACCAGAAGTTTCAGGAAAATTGGTGCCACAGCTTACGCTTCCAGCAAAGCGGCCCAAGTAGCGTTAGCGAAAATGCTGGCGCTAGAACTTGCTCCCAGCCAAATCAGAGTCAATGTTATCTGTCCGGGCGCGGTGCTGACTGCGATTGAAGAAAGTACCACTAAGCGCCATCTCGATCGCATTCCAGTCGCGCCTGATTCGATTCAAGATATGATTCCTTTGACTGATAATACCGCAGGTTCGAGCGAAGAAGTCGCCCAATTAGTTTTATTTCTGGTATCAGATGCGTCCAGCTTTATCACAGGCACTGAAGTGTGGATTGATGGTGGCGGTTCTTTGATTTAAAATCTCTATAGCAGCAATTTAAAGAATCTTGCTACCAATTACGCATTACCCATAATTAATAACTGACAATCAAGCAATTTGGTCACAAGCCACCGGATTTATCGGTAGGCTCAATTCTTCAATCTAAAATCTAAAATCGATTGACTCTCTATTTACCATAATTAATGACTAACAATCAAGCAACTTGGTCACAAGCCCCCGGATTTATCAGTAGGCTCAATTCTTCAATCTAAAATCTAAAATCTAAAATCTAAAATCGATTGAATCTCCAGTTTTTTACAGCCGTTTGCAATGTCTGCGGCAGCCACTTATCGTACTGAGGATAAACAGGCAAACGCTGCACGAGCTGCCATCCCGCTGCTGCTAAAATTTCTGTTAAAGTTTGGTGTTGCAGGTGAGGATAATCGGGATTAACTTCATCCAGCGGCCCGATTCCTCCTAAATCTCTAGCACCAGCTTCTAAACAAGCAAGTAATATGTCTGGCTGTGCAACTAAATTCGGCGGAATTTGCAGCCTGATTTCATTAGGTAAGATGCTGCGGGCGATCGCAATTACTTCCGGCATTTTTGTAGCATCAAAAACTTCCCCGTCCCAAATTTGCTGATTTCCCGGACTGTGCGGCTGGAGGATAACTTCTTGAATGTGATGGTAACGCGAATGAATCCGGGCGATCGCCTCTAAAGTCTCCACCCAATCCCCCTCACTTTCCCCAATTCCCAGCAGCAAACCAGTTGTAAACGGAATCTTTAATTCCCCAGCCCATTCTAACTGTTGCAGCCGCAGCGCCGGGACTTTACTCGGTGCGTGTCGGTGAACCGTTTGTAACAAATCTGGGGCAAGCTGTTCTAGCATCAGCCCCATCGATACATTTACCTCTTTTAACTGTGCCATCTCCTCAAAGCTGAGCGGCCCCACATTAGTATGCGGCAAAAATCCCAGAGCAAGTGCCAGTTCGCACAAATCGTAAATCCGCTGCAACCAAGCTTTTCGCCGTTTACTTTGAGGATGTACCTCGCCGCTGAGGATGAGAATTTCAATTACACCTTGAGTTTGCAGGAAGTTGAGCTGTTTTTCGGCTTCTGGTAGCGTCAGCCAAGGACTTTGCAGGGGTTCGGCCCGAAAATTGCAATAGGTGCAGCGGTTAAAACACTCGTAAGTGGGAACCAGAGTATAAGCAGGGCTGTAGGTGACTGTGCGGGACATTTCTTGGGATTTTTATCGATCGGACTTGTGCAACAACATATATCTGTGCAGTGCGAGTTTTGCGATCTTCAACCGCAACCCTTCATCTATCTTAACAAGGACGCCTGTCCCGAATCTCGTTGCCCAGGTAGATTATGAGTATTCTTCATTTGTGGGCGATGTCCACAAATTCCGCTTTCTGCTTTTAAACTCCCGATACAGCAAGCCTTCTGGCTTGGAATAAGCATAATTTATCTTAAGTATAAGAAAATTTGTGCTTAGAAGGCCTTTACAAACAGAAATAAAAGCTTTATCTTTATTTACATGGCGGAACACAAAGCCGTCACGAACATTGAAAACCAAATAAAGCAATCATAAAACCATGACCACAACCTTACAGCAGCGCGAAAGCGCCAACCTGTGGGATCAGTTTTGCAACTGGGTCACCAGCACCGAGAACCGCATTTATGTAGGTTGGTTCGGCGTCTTGATGATTCCCACCTTGCTCAGCGCCACCATTTGCTACATCATCGC
>NZ_JAUBQD010000009.1:0-150670 GCF_036701085.1 Microcoleus sp. Pol7_A1 | reverse complement strand
GCTGAAAAGATAATATTTTTAATCTCTAATTCCATTTGGTTTGCGTTCTCTCATATCGCTTTTAGTCTAAACTCCAGGTTCTACCATTCAAACACAGAATCAACAGTTGGAGCGTTGTGGTTCTGGCTCGGCTCTTGCTTTTCCTATCCAATCAGTTACAAGACAACTGAAAGATTGGGGTATTGATTAGTCAATTGTTGTCTAGTAAAATTGCTCATTCAATGGCTAAATAATCAAGGCGGACTTAACTAATTATCCCCTCGATTTCTAGATCGGTAAACCCAAATTGCATGAAAATCCGCAACACATAAGCTGGTGACGTTTCCTGCACCGATATCAATCGGAACAATCATTTTTAGACCTTCAATTTCACGCCTATATAAACGATGCTCCCTTTTCCCCTCTCGGTAAAACTGACATCCGTTTTATTCTTAAATTTTAATTGATACTTTAGGTTTTAAAGATGGAAGGTTTTTAGGCATAAACTTTTCTGATACCAATTTCCTAAAATAATGCTACAGTTAGTAGGTGTACCTTTGGTGAATTAGTACCCAAATATAAGGAAGAAAAATGTCAGGAGTTGTCAAAATTGAAATTAGGGAAACAGAAGAAGAACTGAAAGCTCTTCTGAGGAAAGAGAAAGATGCGACTCGCCACGAAAAACTGCAAGTCCTGTATTGGCTCAAGACCCAAACTGTAGAAACCGTATTATCGGCTGCTGTGCGGTTAGGAAAACATCGTACCACAATACAAAGATGGTTGTCTAGCTATCGAGCGGGGGGAATAGAAAAATTATTATTTCAGAAACCGCGTTCGGGAAGACCAAGAGTAATGAATCCCGAAACTATAGAGAGATTATCAAAGGAATTGCAAGAGCCAGAAGGATTCAGTAGCTACAAAGAAGTACATCAATGGTTGACAAGCTGCTGTGAAGTAAAAGTGGCATATCGGACAGTACATCAGTGGGCGAGATATCGGCTCAAAGGGAAATTAAAAGTGCCACGTCCCGTGAGCGAAAAACAGAAAAAAGGTGCAGTAGAAGAATTTAAAAAAAACTACCATCGTTGATAAAAGCCAGCCTGAGTCAAAGTGAGAGCTTTTTAAAGCAGTGGCATAAAATTCGCTATGGGAGTCAAGACGAAAGTCGAATGGGGCTACATACAATTCAAAGAAGGAAATTAACTGGCAAAGGAATTAAGCCTCACGGAAAGGTGCAATGGGACTTTATATATCTGTGGTTATATGGAGTAGTAGAGCCTCAAACAGGAGCGGGATTCTTTTATGAATTTACGCATCTAGACGAGCCGTGTGTTTTGAGAAGTTTTTAGAGCTATTTGCCGCTGCTTATCCTCTTGATTTGCATATCATTCAACTAGACAATGGAGGATTTCATAGTTCATTGAATCTAAATATACCAGAAAACGTGATTTTACTATTTCAGCCGGCCTATAGTCCGGAAGTAAATCCCATAGAAAGGCTGTGGGGGTATATCAAGGAACAATTGAAATGGTTGAGATTTGATGGCCGAGAAGAATTGAGAGAGGCTCTGCAAAAAGAGTTAAAAAATCTGACTAACGAAGTGATTGCTTCTTTGACTGGATATCCATTCATATTAAAGGGGTTATCTGTAGCAAATATTTAGGAAATTGGTATAAGCTGCAGAAGTGTCTGAGGGTTCTGCATCTTCTAAAGTTAGAAACTCGTGTAATTCATTAATAGAAAGAGGGCTGAGATAAACATCAGACTCGGATTCATAGACTTCGGAAAATGACTCAATAGCTTGTTTGAGTTTATCAATAGATTGTTCGGGAGTATTTCCTTGTCCCACCAATCCATTTTCTAAACACAAAGAAACCCAATAATCAGCACTTTTTCGGAGAATCACAGTGTAATAATCAATCATCTTTTCTTTGGAAATTAGTTTTAATTGAATCAGCAAATTTTGAAAACACACTAATAATTTAACATCCGATCGCCGATCTGAGAATTACCTCCGCAGAAACACCTGGGCTCCAGAAAGGTATAGAATACTTAGGATGCAGCAATCAATTTACCCACTATGACAGAAGACAAAACATTGACAACCGCTAGCGGAATTCCGGTTGCAGATAACCAGAATTCCTTGACTGCGGGTGAACGCGGGCCTATCCTCATGCAGGATTTTCACCTGATGGAAAAACTGGCTCACTTCAACCGGGAACGCATTCCTGAGCGCGTTGTCCATGCAAAAGGAGCCGCTGCATTTGGCACGTTTACCGTTACCCATGACATTACTCGCTACACCAAAGCTCAGCTATTCTCAGAAGTTGGCAAAGAAACTCAGGTTCTCCTCCGCTTCTCTACCGTAGGTGGCGAACAAGGTTCAGCGGATGCCGAACGCGACCCCAGAGGTTTTTCGATCAAGTTCTACACCGAAGAAGGCAACTGGGATTTAGTAGGCAACAACACGCCTATTTTCTTCATCCGCGATCCCCTCAAATTCCCTGATTTTATCCACACGCAAAAGCGCCATCCCCAAACGCATCTCAAAGATCCTGACGCGAAATGGGATTTCTGGTCGCTGAGTCCAGAAGCTTTGCATCAGGTGACAATTCTGTTTTCCGATCGCGGTACGCCGAAAAACCACCGCCACATGGACGGTTTTGGCAGCCATACGTTCAGCGTAATCAACGATCGAGGAGAACGGGTTTGGTGCAAATTCCACTTCAAAACCATGCAAGGTATTGATAATTTCACCGCCGAAGAAGCGACGCAGATCAAAGGCAAAGACCCCGATCATGCGACTCGCGACTTGTTTGAGGCGATCGACCAAGGTAATTATCCCAAGTGGCGGTTTTGCATTCAAGTAATGACCGAGGCCCAGGCCGCAGAGTATCGCGAAAGCCCCTTTGACTTGACAAAAGTGTGGAAGCACTCAGAGTTTCCGTTAATTGACGTGGGAATTCTTGAACTCAATCGCAATCCACAAAACTTTTTTGCGGAGGTAGAACAGGCGGCATTTTCCCCTTCTAATGTCGTTCCAGGTATTAGCTTCTCTCCAGACAAAGTGCTGCAATCTCGCATCATGTCTTATGCAGATGCTCAACGCTACCGTCTCGGTGCAAACTATCAACAATTGCCCGTCAATCAACCAAAGTGTCCGGTGATGCACTATCAACGGGATGGCGCAATGGCACCGGGTAACAACGGTGGTAGCGGGCCCAACTACGAACCCAACAGCCACGAGGACGCGCCGAAGCAAAACTCGGTCTATGCTGACCCAGCTTGGGACTTAGGAAATGTCAAAGTCGATCGCTACGATCACCGTAAGGGCAATGACGATTACACCCAAGCAGGAGACCTCTATCGCTTGATGAAACCCGACGCACAGCAGCGACTTGTCGCTAACATTGTGGAAAGTTTGAGTGCAGCAAAACCGGAGATTCAGATGCGCCAACTGTGCCATTTCTTCCGCGCCGATCCGAATTACGGCCGCCAAGTCGCAGAAGGTTTAGGAATTGCGATCGATCCGTCGATGATGCCCGCTGCTGGTCAACCCGTTGGTGTGTAGAACCCGCGAACATTCAATTAGACATCTGCTTTTTAGCAGATGTCTATTCTCACATCTTGCAGTATTGTTGCTGAACAGGCATCTTGCCTGTTCCACAAGAAAATCTACTCTTTGTGGAACAGGCATCTTGCCTGTTCCACAAAGGATTATTGACAATGGTGCAAGATCTCAGTATTGAAACTATGCGTGTAATAGGCACTCTTAGCCCGCGTCTTAGGTGCAAGTTAAATGCAGTAAAGCTTAACGTCATGGAGTTGGGGGCGATCGCGATTTTTAACAAAGGCCTCTTGCAAAGCGACAGAACCAACTAAAATAAGTTGAGGAACTGCAAGAAAAACCAAACAAGGGAAACAAAACTATGACTTTACCAGTTGGGTGCGCTGCCCCTCAGTTTACCGCCAAAGACACAAACGGCAACACAGTCTCCCTGTCCCAATTCGCCGGTAAAACCGTAATCTTGTATTTCTACCCGAAAGATGACACCCCCGGCTGCACAAGACAAGCCCAAAGCTTCAAAGCAGCCCATGAAGAATACAAGGGCAAAGATATAGTAGTTCTCGGTGTCAGCCGAGACAACGAAGAATCGCACCAAAAGTTCACAGAGAAATACGGTTTGCCTTTCCAGCTATTAGCAGATGTTGATGGCACGATTACCAAAGCTTACGATGTCGAGAAAGGCGATTATGCCAAGCGCGTTACTTTCGTCATCGACGGTACCGGCAAAATCATTCAAGTTTATGAGGGCGAAACCATGAAAGTTGACACTCACGCTCAAGATATTCTTGTCACCATAGTTTAGTCGAAGTTTAGGCGATCGCACTAACCTTCCTGGATACATTAAACGGCTAAAAACCCGGTTTCTTTCTAGATGCCTCGTTGCTATAGGCAATATTCTCGTAGAAACCGGGTTTTTTTTGTAAGTCCTGACCGAAAGCATCCAGGATACAAGCCCCCGGATTCATCCGTGGGGTCAATGCTTCAATGCTTCAATGCTTCAATTCTAAAATCTAAAATCTAAAATCTAAAATCTAAAATCGATTGACTCAGCAAATGAGGGGTCAAGGGTACAGGGGGAAGCAAACTACTCGAACTAAATTCCTTCCCTCAAAACTTGCACCACAAATCCGCTCAACCACCCATTTATTCGGTTAATGTGCTTAGTGTGCGCCTAAAGTTAGATTTGTGGCGCAACTCGCCCCAATAATTAAAAACTTATGCTGGAAAACGCATTAACCGCCCGTAGGCTTAATCTAGGGGCGGTTTTTTCCTGGTTCGGGTCATTGTGTTTGATAAAATCAGAAGTTATCCTTGCTTTAGCTGAATAACTAAGTAGGTAGAGGGATATATAATGACAACCAACAACATTATTTTGAGTTACTTAGGCCCGCGAGAAATTGAGGCCAATAGAGCCGCTGTCTTAGTTGGCAGTTTTGACAAAAATTTAGTGGCAGCGATTTCAGCAGCAGAAGGCTCAAATGCGCTGAATGTGGGGATAAATCTCTCTAGAGGCATTTGGAACATCAGTTTAGAAAAAGGATTCGATAGCGCAGGAACTCGCACACTGCAGGTGAGGGCAACTGATAAGACAGGCAAAGTTATCGGCCAACAAACAATTAACATCAAAGTTAATCCTGCTTCTCAGTCGCCCGCTCAATTTTTCACGTTAATTACTCTCAGAGATACCGTATTCAAAGCCGGAACACTGCCCGCGAGCAATCTCAACCCGCAGCAAAAAGCGGACATACCTGCAGGTAAAACTTATCAAATTACCGACTACGAGTTAGAAGACGGACACCTGAACATTCAACTAAATAATGCAATTTCTCCGGTGGGAAAGTCCGGCTTTTTATACGAAAAACACGTACTCATCACCAAAGGCGCAAAAATTCTCATATTCGATCGCGCCGAGTTGCCGGCCCCGCCGCCTGGAATGCAGTTACTGTGGGTTATCAAAAAGACATGGTTAAAGTTAACCCCCGCAGATTCTGCAACTTTAGGAGCAACTCAGAAATTACAATTTAACGCGGGAGAAACTTTCAATCTTCTTGGCTACGCTTGCGTGGAAAACCATTTTCGAGTCGCTTTTGCTCGGGCAGTTCCTAACTTAGGAACTTCGGGATTTGTGTACTGGCAGCACGTCCAAATTTTGCGAGACGGGAGGGGAATTGAGTATGATAGAAATGCAGTTACGATGACTGTTATCAAAACTACTGCGATCAAAAAGCAGCCTGTAAATGCCGCTAATCTGCCACCCCAAGAAAAATTTACCTTGCCGGCGGGAATGATTTACGGAATTGCCGGATTCTCGATCGAACAAAGCCACATTAAAGTCTCGCTGACCGAGAATTTGCCGCAATTTGGCAATACGGGTTTCATTTATCCCGATTTTGTGCAATTCAGCCGCGGTGGCAAATCTTTCAATCCCGCTGTGAATTTAAGTTATCAAGGGCCGTCAGAAGTTTTAGTAAATCAGCCGATCGTCCTTCGGGGTACTTTTGACCGGCAACAAGCAGCAAAAATTGAGGTGATAGCTGAGGATACATTGCCCCTAAGCGTCACGCTAAACCAACAGGCCAGCACTTGGCAAGTTAATTTGTCTAAAGGATTTAGCGTAGCTGGAGCTCGGTGGCTCAGGTTGCGGGCCACTGACAGCAAAGGCAACGTTACTGGCAGCCAAATAATTTACATAACCGTAAGTTCCGATCCGCTGACTGTCGGACAAGGTTTGACCTTAAAAATAGTTTCTGACACTTTGTTTAAGGTAGCTCCGCTTGATTCTTCCCGGCTCAACAATCAGCAAAAAGTTTTTGTCAAAGCAGGCCAGACTTTGGCGGTTAGCAAATACGGATTTATTGACGGGCATCTCAAGGTGGTTGTGGATTCAGCAATTTCACCGATCGGCACTTTTGGCTATTTTTACGAACCCGACGTTCAGCTTGCCAAAGGCTCTCAAATCCTAAGATTTGACCTGGCAGACGTACCGAATAGCAACGTCAGCGCTCAACTTTTGGTAACTCAAACAACTCAGATTAAAGGTCAACCAGAAGATTCATCTAAACTGCCTGCAAATCAAGTTGCTCAAATAACTTTAGGCAGCACCTATGCCATCACTGGTTATGCCTGCATTTTGGGGCATTTCCGAGTAACTCTCGCCGAACCTATTCCCGGTTTCGGCAATATCGGATTTATTTATTGGCAGGACGTTAAAATTAAAAAAGACGGCAAAGAAGTTCCCTTTGACCCCGATGCTTTGACGATGACAATCCTGCAAGCAACAGTCTTTAAAAAACGACCGGTAGATGCTGCTAGCCTGAGCAGTACCGAGAAAACTACGCTGCCTTTAGGTCGAGTTTACGGCGTGAACAGCTACGGTGCGGAAGGATCTCACCTGAAAGTTTCCCTGACTGAAGAACTGCCTAATTTGGGCAATACAGGTTATGTTTTTCCTAGTTTTGTTCAGTTCAAGCGGGGAGATAAAATTTTCGATCCGGTTCCGAACAATGTGGAATTGAACGTGCCGTATTTTTCGCAGCGGGACAATCCGCGTTTTGATTGGTCTACTTGCAACGTAACTGCGATCGCGATGGTATTTTATTACTACGGCGTTCGTTCTGAGTGGGGCGGACAGTTGGAGGATGAGTTGTTGCAGTGGTGTTTCGACTATGCCGGTCAGGGTTCTCAAACCGATCACAACGTACTTTCGGCACTGATTCAAGCTTACGAGTTTAAGACAAGTTTTAGTACGACTCGCACGTGGGCCGATGTGCGATCGGAATTGCTGAATCGGCGGCCGGTAGTTTTAGCGGGAGATTTTACTGCGGCCGGTCACATTATTACTTTAATTGGCTACAATTCTCAGGGTTATATCGTGCAAGATCCTTGGGGAAATGCACTCACCGGTTACAGCGATACTGAGGGGAGAAAGTTGATGTATCCCTACAGCTACGTCAATCAAGTTGCTGGGCCAGATGGGAATGTTTGGGCGCATTTTATCTCTCGATAATCTACTCTATCGTTTGCAAGTAGTTTGAGGCACTACGACTATTCGTAAGGTGCGCATTACAGCTATTCGTAAGGTACTCCGTGCGCACCCTACATAACTCAGGCAATCTTGCGCTTTATTTTGCGTTTCGCTGCACCAATGCCTAGAATCCCAAGTCCGGCTAAAGTACCGAAGATAGTAGCAGGTTCTGGTACTGGTTCAGCAGAGCCTTGTTCAAAAGAGCCTTTAATGGCGATCGCATCGTTAGCGCACTCGGCAAAAAAGTTAGCAATATAGTTCCCCGAAGGCATTGAGGATTTATTGAAACTGAATCCGATTGTTTGAGAACCTACTGCATTAAACTGAGCGAAATTAAGACCGAGGGCGCTCAAAGTTGCTGGCGTTAAAACATTGATTTCTCCTACTTTTGTACCCGTAGCAATTGAGTTGAGAACCGTCCAGTTACCTGTTTGTTCAAAATAGGGGTCTGTGGCAGCTAAATCGCCCATTGATGGGGTTCCGCCTTGAGATGAAGCTACCGTATTGAATTGATTTAAATTAGTAAAGCCAGAGTTAGTTTGGGTGACGTTTTTAGCAGTAACGTTACTGTAAATGCCTGTTGTGGCTACGCTTGAGTCATTTCCTCCGGCAAAGCGGATACCAAACAAGCTGCCGTTTGCGTTAGCTGTATTGAAATTTTGACCGGAAAAATTGAAGAATAAATCGCCGTAGTTGATGTTGCCTCTTTGAGCTAGTGGGTCGGCGTATCCTGCTAAACTCAGATTGGAGTTAATCGCGATGAAAGCTGTATCTGAGGTTTCTTTGATGGCGATGCCGTAAAATTCAAATGCGCCGCCGCCGATTTGATCCCCTGTCACGCCATCGCTGAAGGAATCGATCGCATAATTCCAGCCGTTAGATAGCGTTGCTGCTGTAGCTTTTTGTTGCTGTAGTGCGATTATTGCAAATAAAACAGCCACTGAGTAAGTCAAGTGGATGCTGTTTCTAGTAATGGAAGTCATAACATTCTCCCGGGGAAATGAGTTTTAAAGTATCAAGTCTGCTCGATCGACTGTTTTTAATTTTCAGTCAATCATATATTTCGGCCGAATTTATTAAAGTTTCGGTAAAGATTGGGTGAGGCGATCGCATTATATCAATTATATCGGTTAAAAAAACGAACCCATGCCAGCACTCATACATGATGTATAGGACACCGCGAGTGCCTAAGTCTCTACCCGCATTAATTTTAAGGACACGGCACTGTCGTGTCGAAAGCTGTGGGTAATATTAATTCCGATGTGCGATTCGTTTAGCCTAAATGGATAGGTACTCCTATTCAGGGACGGTTAGCCTGACTCAGATGAGTCAATGATAACTGATTACACTTCTGGGTGAGACATTAAGTCAAGTCCTAGTCCGCAGGTGCAGCGGTAAAAGCATATCCCCTATCAATGTTAAATAGCAACTAACAGGATAAAGCGGGGATAAAAGGCAGAAGACTCCTAGCCGAATGGGGTAGCTGTCGAGCAAGAACTTATGCGTAGCGAAAGCAAAAATGTGTCTGAACCACCGTTATGATAGATGGTCAAACGGCTGACTGACCAAGCCAAAAGGCAAGGATAGGGCATAAGCAATTATCGGATTGACTTATTAGCACTGCCCAAAAACCCGGTGGAAAGCATTACGCTGTCATGTTCAACCAATGTGTAATCGGAACGAAGTAAAGCTCTCACAGCCCTTAAAAATAAGTAGGTTGCTAGCCGTAAGCTGTGAGTGTGTGGGATGGTTGCAGAAGCCAATGCCCTGTTGTAATGACAGAGATATGCTGACAGCGCCGGGCGATGTAAAAGATAGAGACTAAGTAGCCCTCTAAAAGCCTAATGCCACAGAAAAATCTGATGGTGGGATGTAGGGGTAAAAGGAAAACTATCAAGCCGTAGCAATCAGATCATGATTTGATCGTACTGTATCCATAACCAGGATTACATCACTCAGGAGCCGTGTGCGGTGAAAGTCGCAAGCACGGTTTTGTAGGAGAGATGGTAGGGGACACCCTACCATCGACTCTCTAACGTTACCGGATTTGATATAAGTCCTGTATCGGTGCAAATAAACCGACTACCGGGTTTAGGCTGTTGAGTGGAGCAATAAACTGCCTGCTATTCAAGATCCCGGCTTTACCGGCCCCTACAAGATATTATTGTTTTTTCCTGCCGATCTATTTAATTAATTTTTGATAAATTACCAATAAAATTTGAAGGGTGTGTGATATAGTTTCCAGTTGCACCGGAATTATATAGAGGATACGGCAGTGCCGTGTCCCTACAATTAATGGCGGTAGGGACACGGCACTGCCGTCTCGAAAGCTTTGGGTAATATTAATTCCGATGCTATCGGATTTGATATAATGTTGTAGATGCCGATGCCTGATTCTGTTAATATTTCGATTGTTTGATTAATAATTTTCATAAATTGTGTGTCATCTCCAACCCTGTTAAATAATTATAATTACGTTTGTTGTGATGACTTCAGTCCTCAAACTTCTAAAAGGCCGATCGCCCACAATTTTACTAATTTTACTAGAAGCGATCGACCCAATCGGCTCTACACGGCTCGACAAACTGTGAATCAGCACTTTTTCTGCAAGTGCTGCACAAAGCGAGAATTGGAGAATCAAAAAAATTTCGACGGCGAGGAGCGATCGCACGTTTTTAGAACACTCAAGAAACTTTCTGCCATACATCCGGTGCAGGCATCGCGGGTTCCTTCTAACTCTGGCGGTGTTTTCAACACTTGAAGCGCTGCATAAATCAATCAAATTTCACAAATAGTTGCGAGCAACTATTGGGCATTGCCATTTTTTTAATGCTCTTAACATATCGCCGAGAGTTCGTTGACTATCTTCACTCTTCCCCTGAGAACAGAACGCAGCAGGCGGTTGATCGAAAGTCTGCATTCATCGTCGAGAGAGTCGTCTAAAACAGCAGCCATCAAACCGTAGCGATCGGCTAAAGTCAAACAACCCGTATCGCTAACAGAGGCAAGCATTTCGGAAATAGCGCCGGGGATAAGTTGAACTAAAAACATAAGACGTTCCCTGAATTCGATACTTATATCATCTCTCCTTCTCTAAAAATTAAGAGTGACGCTGGCATAGCAGAGAACGTGATGTTTTGAGGCAAACTGTGTGACAGCGACCGCTCTAATTGTGTGACGAACTGCGTTTTAAGTCTGCGATCTTAGTCACAAGATGATTTTATATCTTCCAATTTCCCCCTCTGCCCTCCCAAATCTAAAGATTTAAAGAGATTTTTTCGCTGCGTGGGTGTCTTTACCCATTACCCATGTATAAAACGCATCAGATGTATGCGAAAAATTCATAAAACTCAATATTTTGTAAAAATAGCTACGAATGTTTACAGTGGTGCGCTTTACATTAGCTCATAACTAAGGTGCATGGAAACGCAGCGATCGACCGAACCATCGGTAGCAACTATAACCATAAATAGTTTTGCGACGTTCGAGCCAGCGCCCAGTCAAGCTCAAGTTTACAGAAGACCAACCATGCTTAAAAGAAATTCGATCTAGTAACTAAATATACAGTTTTAAATCTATACACTCACTAAGGTTAGCAGGAAACACACACTTTATGCTCCAAGTCAATACTTCTCCCCAACAAGCCAGCAGCGAGGGTAAACCGATGACCCAAACAGTAGAACCCAAAGCCCAAGCCAGCCTGAACAAGTTTGAAAAACTCAAAGCCGAAAAAGATGGCTTAGCATTAACAGCCGAACTCGACCACTTCGCCGAGATCGGCTGGGAAGCAATGGACGAAATCGATCGCGAGCACCGCCTCAAATGGCTCGGCATCTTTTTTCGGCCAGTAACTCCCGGCAAATTCATGATGAGGCTGCGCTTGCCCAACGGCATCATTACTAGCAATCAAACGAAAACGCTAGCAGAAATCGTCCAGCGCTACGGGGACGACGGCAGCGCCGACATCACCACCAGACAAAACCTGCAACTGCGCGGAATTCGCATCGAAGACGTGCCCGATATCTTCCGCCGCCTCAAAGAAGCGGGCATGACCAGCATTCAGTCTGGCATGGACAACGTGCGCAACATCACGGGTTCCCCAGTCGCGGGCTTGGACGCGGACGAACTGATAGATACGCGGGAACTGGCGAACCAAGTCCAAGACATGATTACCAACAGCGGCGAAGGCAACCCCGCGTTTTCAAATTTGCCGAGAAAGTTTAATATTGCGATCGCAGGCTGCCGCGACAACTCAGTTCACGCAGAAATCAACGACATCGCCTTCGTACCCGCTTACCAAGACGGCAACATCGGCTTTAACGTTTTAGTCGGCGGTTTCTTCTCCGCCAAACGCTGCGAAGCTGCAATTCCTCTCAACGTCTGGGCAAGTCCCAGCGACGTTGTAGATTTGTGCAAAGCCATATTAACTGTGTTTCGCGATCGAGGCCCGAGAGCAAACCGCCAAAAATCGCGGCTGATGTGGCTGATTGACGAACTCGGAATTGAACAATTCCGAGCCGCAGTGGAACAAGAATTAGGTCGCACTTTGCCCGCCGCCGCCCTCAAAGATGAAATCACCTGGGACAAACGCGACCACATCGGCATCTACCCCCAAAAACAATCTGGGCTCAACTATGTAGGGCTGCACGTTCCCGTCGGACGTCTGCAAGCATCGGATTTGTTCGATTTGGCCAGAATCGCCGAGGTTTACGGCAGCGGCGAACTCAGGCTCACCGTCGAAGAAAACGTCATTGTTCCCAACGTTCCCGACTCGCGGATTGAATCGCTGGTCAAAGAACCGCTGTTGCAGCGTTTTTCCATCGACCCCGCACCCCTGATGCGAGCCTTGGTTTCCTGCACCGGCTCGAAGTTTTGCAACTTCGCCCTCATCGAAACCAAAAGCCGCGCCGTGGCAATGATTGAAGAACTCGAAGCCGAACTGTCAGTTCCCAAACCGGTCAGAATTCACTGGACGGGTTGCCCCAATTCCTGCGGTCAACCCCAAGTAGCAGACATCGGTTTGATGGGCACAAAAGTTCGCAAGAACGGCAAAACCCTCGAAGGTGTAGACATTTACATGGGAGGCACAGTGGGCAAAGACGCTCATTTGGGTACTTGCGTCCAAAAAAGCGTCCCTTGCGAAGACCTCAAACCAGTGCTGCACCAACTTTTAGTCGATAACTTCGGGGCCGTTCTCAATCTATCTCAAGAAGATGAGGTAGCTTCCCTCAACCGGCAACTGCAACTGACGGTTGACAGGGACGAAACGGCAGTCCCGGCAGCCAAACCTCAGACATCTACTGTCATTTTCGCTCGATCGGGCAAAGAAGTTGCTTGCAGCGAAGATGAGTTCATTCTCGATGTTGCCGAACGGGCCGGAGTCGAACTTGACAGCAATTGCCGGTCGGGAAGCTGCGGCACTTGCAAGCAGCAACTCCTAGAAGGACAAACAGTCTACGACAGCCAACCTGACGCGGCCCGAGACTTAGAACCAGGGTTCATTTTAGCTTGCAGCGCGCGGGCGATCGGCAAAGTGTCGATCGACGCCTAATCTCACAATGTGAGGTGCGATGCGAAGGTCGCGAGGCAATCTCACATTTCCACCATCTCAAAGTACAACAACAATTCAAGACAAATGAGCAACCTTTCCAGAAGAAAATTCATCATCACCGCCGGAGCAACAGCAGCCGGCACCTTACTAGCCCACGGTTGCAGTTCCGGTTCCACCACATCTAGCGCAACTTCCAGCAGCGCCACACCCAGCGCCGCCCCAGCAGTCAACATCAACCCTGCCGACGCCCCAGAAGTTACCGCAGCCAAACTCGGATTCATCGCCCTCACCGACGCAGCACCCTTAATCATTGCCCAAGAAAAAGGGTTATTTGCCAAGTACGGAATGAAAGACGTACTTGTTGATAAACAAGCATCTTGGCCAGTTACTCGCGACAAATTAGAACTCGGTTCCGACAAAGGCGGCCTTGACGGGGCCCACATTTTATCCCCTATGCCTTACCAATTGACATTAGGCACAATTACCAAAAACAATCAGCTAGTGCCGATGAACATTGTGGCGCGGTTAAATACTAACGGTCAGGCAATTTCGCTCAGCAAAAAATACCTAGATTTAAAAGTAGGTACAGACAGCGCACCCCTGAAGGCAGGTTTTGGCAATCAAAACGTTCCTGTTGCTATGACTTTTCCCGGCGGCACCCACGACTTGTGGATGCGCTACTGGCTAGCAGCCGGCGGTATTAATCCAGATACAGATGTTTCGGTGATTCCCATACCGCCGCCCCAAATGGTAGCGAACATGAAATCTGGCAGCATGGAAGCCTTTTGCGTAGGCGAACCTTGGAATGCTCAGCTAGTTACTCAAAAGGTAGGATACACCGCCTTAGTAACCGGAGAACTTTGGAAAGACCACCCAGAAAAAGCTTTAGCTTTAAGAGGAGATTGGGTTGAGAAAAACCCCAAAGCTGCTAAAGCAATTACAATGGCCGTACTGGAAGCCCAGCAGTGGTGCGACAAGGCAGAAAATCATGATGAGATGTGCCAAATAATCTCTCAAGATAAGTGGTTAAAAGTTCCAGTAGCAGATATTATCGGTCGCTCTAAAGGTCAAATTGACTACGGTACCGGCCGCATAGAAGCTGCCAGCCCAGTGGCGATGAAATTCTGGGCGGATAATGCTTCTTATCCCTACAAGAGTCACGATGCTTGGTTCTTAGCTGAAAATATTCGCTGGGGCTATATCCCGGCAACTACCGACATCAAAGCAACCGTTGATAAAGTTAACCGTGAAGATATTTGGAAAGCAGCAGCGACAGCACTTGGCGTTCCCGCAGCCCAAATTCCTACTACCAGTTCTCGCGGTGTCGAAACCTTCTTTGACGGCGTGAAGTTTGACCCAGAAAAACCAGAAGAATATCTGAAGGGTCTGGCAATCAAAAAAGCATAATTAGTTGGTTGAGTGTTGACAGTTTAGTGTTGACACTTGACACTTGAGAAATGCCTAAAATTGACGGTGTTGGATCGAGAAAAACAGAGGACTCGTTCTACGGAATAAACCTGCTGAACTCTGTTCAAAGTATCTACAAATAATCGATTATTCACAAAACTGCAAAAAAAATGGCAACAAATCTCGCTGTTACTAAAAGTAAAAATCCCGTAAATTTAGTTCTGGATCGGGTTCAAAAAAACCGCCGAAAAATCATCCGCCCGCTGGTAGCAATTACAGTTCTGCTCATAATTTGGCAAATCCTCTGCCACAGTCCAGAGTCCAGCTTGCCGGGACCAATCAAAGCTGTCCAAGAAACCTGGAATCTGATTATCAATCCGTTCTTCGACAACGGCGGTACAGACAAAGGCTTGTTCTGGCAAATTTTGGCTAGCTTGCAGCGGGTGGCGATCGGGTTTACTTTGGCAGCAGTTCTCGGCATCAGTTTAGGAATCCTGATCGGCACAAACTCCCTAATGTTCGATGCTTTAGACCCGCTGTTTCAAGTATTCAGAACTATCCCGCCCCTGGCTTGGCTGCCGATCGCCCTAGCTGTATTTCAACAGTTCAATCCCTTTGAAGGCATGGGGGTGAAAGCTAACGAAGTGTCAGCATTATTCGTCATCTTAATTACAGCAATTTGGCCGATTTTAATTAACACGACAGTAGGCGTTCAACAAATACCCCAAGACTACAGAAACGTCGCCCGAGTCTTGCGCCTCCCCAACCAAAAATACTTCTGGAAAATCCTGCTCCCTTCTTCTGTTCCTTACATCTTCACTGGCTTGAGAATTGGCATCGGTTTGTCTTGGCTGGCGATCGTAGCTGCGGAAATGTTAGTCGGCGGCGTCGGCATCGGCTTCTTCATCTGGGACGCTTACAACAGTTCTCGACTCAGCGCCGTGATTCTAGCAGTGCTTTATGTAGGAATTGTCGGTTTGATTTTAGACAGAATTGTTGGTTTTATCGCTTCCAAAGTTGTTCCAGAAGAACAGAAATAGGATTTGGGAATGGGGAATTGGGCATCGGGCATCGGGCATGGCGAATGGGGAATGGGGAATGGGGAATGGTTGCCAACTACAAACTGCTAGAAATTAGTTGTAAATTAATGCCCAATGCCCAATGCCCAATGCCCTGCGCGGGCCAATGCCCAATGCCCAATGCCCAATGCCCAATGCCCAATGCCCAATTAATAATCAGCATCATACAAATTACAAAGTAACCTAAAATTACCATGTCAGTATTTGTTGAAGTAGACCACGTTGACCGCGTATTTAACTTGCCAAATGGAGAGCAATACATCGCTCTTAAAAATATCGAACTTAAAATAAAAAAGGGAGAATTCATCACCTTAATCGGACACTCGGGCTGCGGCAAATCTACGCTGCTAAATATCATCGCCGGTCTCGACAAAGCAAGTCAGGGCGGGATTATCTTAGAAGGACGCGAAGTCCGCGATCCAGGCCCGGACAGAATGGTGGTGTTTCAAAATTACTCGCTGCTACCTTGGCTGACGGTGCGCGAAAATATCGCCCTAGCAGTAAATGAAATTTACAGCGGTAACTCTCAAGAAGATCGCGAGTTGGTGATCGAACACCACATTAAATTGGTCGGACTCGGACACGCCGCCGACAAACGCCCGGGCGAAATTTCTGGGGGGATGAAACAAAGAGTTGCGATCGCCCGTGCTCTGGCGATTCGCCCGAAATTGCTGCTGCTAGACGAACCCTTCGGCGCCCTCGATGCTTTAACTCGCGGCGGTTTGCAAGAACAGTTGATGAAAATTTGCGAGGAGAGCAAAGTCACCAGCGTGATGGTAACTCACGACGTGGATGAGGCTTTATTGCTCAGCGATCGCATTGTAATGCTCACCAACGGCCCAGAAGCGCAAATCGGGCAAATCCTCGAAGTAAACATTCCCCGCCCCCGCAAGCGCATGGAAGTTGTCAACCATCCGAGTTACTACGCGCTGCGCAACGAAATGGTTTACTTCCTCAACCAGCAAAAGCGGGTCAAACAGCGCCGGGCCAAACAACAACCGCCTGTCATCGCCCGCAACGGCCTGGAAAAAATCAACCTCGACATCGGCTTTATTCCCCTCACCGACTGCGCGCCCTTAGTTGTAGCCAAAGAAAAAGGATTCTTCCAAGCCCACGGCTTGGAAGAAGTTACTCTCAGCCGCGAACCTAGCTGGAAAACGATCGCCCAAGGAGTCGCCGAAGGACGGCTGGACGCGGCGCAAATGGTCGCAGGAATGCCGATCGCCATGCTGTTGGGCCTGGACGGCGAAGCCCCTGTGCCCGTCTGCAGCGCCCTCACCCTGTCCCGCAACGGCAATTCGATTGTTTTCAGCAAACACCTGTACAAACAAGGCATTCGGACGTTAGAGGATTTCAAAGCTGCGATCGCCAAGACTCCAGATAAAGTTCACACCTTGGGCATGGTACACTCGGCCTCCATGCACAACCTGCTGTTCCGCTACTGGCTGGCCGCCGGCGGCATCGACCCCGACCTCGACGTGGGCTTGACCGTCATTCCGCCTCCGCAGATGGTATCGAATTTAAAAGCAGGCAACATTGACGGCTACTGCTCGGGCGACCCCTGGAACTCCCACGCAGTCAACAGCGGTACAGGTTTTGTCATGGCGCGTTCCCTCGATATTCTGCCCGGACACATCGAAAAAGTTCTCGGTGTTACCGAAGATTGGGCTCAGAAATATCCTCAAACCCACCTCGCCCTAGTCAAAGCGCTTTTGGAAGCCTGCGACTACTGCGACGACCGCCGCAACCGCGAAGAAGTCCTAGAGTTGATTAGCCAAGGACAATACATCGGCGCCGATCCGAAAGACATCCGTCCGGGGTTCATCGACCCGTACAACTCCGGTACGGAGGCAGAACCTGAAATGCTCTACAACTTCAACCAGTTCTACGTTGACAAAACCAATTGTCCAGACCGCCTAGAAATGGTGTGGGTGATGGCGCAGATGGCTCGCTGGGGACTGATTCCGTTCCCGAAAAACTGGGTGGAAGTGGTCGATCGAGTTTTGCGGCCCGATGTTTTCGGTCAAGCCGTGCGCGAATTGGGTTTGCCGGATATTTCCAGAGATCGCCGGACGATCGAGCTATTTGACGGCACTGTGTTTAATCTAGACGACCCGATCGACTATCTCCACAATGTCAAAATCAAGCGCGGCGTCCGCATTGAAGAAATCTTAATTGAACAAATAGGCAGTCAGTGTTCCATCAAACTGCCAGCATAACCAGCAAATAGGAACAGGGAATGAGGAGCAAGAAATCAGGAAACAAGACTCCACATTTCCCGCTTCCTAACTCCCTAATTTCAAATTCTCAATCCAAAGTTGTCATGTCTAATTCCTCAACCCAGAATCCCAATACTGAAAATATGCAAACTCTCAAAAGCCCCCAAACAACCAAAATTCAAACGGAGAAGCCAGACTTTCTTACGATTAAAGACGTATCGAAAGTCTACGAAACTCCTAAAGGCCCTTACGTCGTTCTCGACGGTGTAAACCTGACTATTAATGAAGGCGAATTTATTTGTTTGATCGGTCACTCTGGCTGTGGCAAATCAACTTTGCTGAATATGATCGCGGGATTCAACGGGCCGACAAACGGAGAAGTGGCCCTGCAAGGTTCGCAGATTACTGAACCAGGCCCCGATCGCATGGTGGTGTTTCAAAACTACTCGCTTTTGCCGTGGCTGACTGCTACGGAAAACATTCACCTCGGCGTTGAAAATGTTTACCCGAACAAGTCCGCCGACGAACACAATACGATCGTCAAGGAACACTTGGAATTAGTGGGGCTGACCGAAGCTTGTAACAAAAGACCGGGCCAATTGTCCGGGGGGATGAAACAGCGGGTGGCGATCGCCCGAGCTCTGGCAACTCAACCCAAACTCTTGATTTTAGACGAACCTTTCGGGGCTCTAGACCCAATTACGCGGGAAGAGTTGCAGGAAGAATTGCTGAAAATTTGGCGGCAGCACAAAATTACCGTCATTATGATTACTCACGATATTGATGAAGCTTTGTTTTTGGCCGATCGCATCGTGATGATGACCAACGGGCCTGCTGCTTCCATCGGCGAAGATATGCACATTCCGTTCAGCCGTCCCCGCAACCGGGCGCGGATTATGGAAGACCCGAAATACTACGAACTTCGCAACTTTGCTTTGGAGTTCCTGTTTTCTCGCTACGCGCACCACGAAGAGGATGAAGCAACGGACTCGGAGACAGAAGCCGTCGCACTACCGATGCCATTACCTGCTAGCAAAAAGCCTGCGTTTGCGGAGACTGCTAACAAGCCGATCGCACCTGCACCTTTTGTGTCTCACGCTGCTGCCGAACCCCCAGAAGTTTCGCCGATCAAACGCGGCATCCTAGCAGCCTCGTGGTTCGTAGCAATGGTTACTTTAGCAGCCGTCAATATGTCTGGTGTTTCCAACCAGCTAAAGCAAGCGAAACTAACAGAAACTGCACCTCCGGCGGCGACTGCGGCGGCGGTTGTGAGTTCTCCCCCCAGCCCGCAAATCGCAGCAAGTTCGATCGCACCAACTGCTAGCCCTGCACCCATCGCTGCTGCCAGCCCTGCGCCCATCGCTGCTGCAGCTAGCCCTGCGCCCATCGCTGCTGCCGCGACGGCTGCCTCGCCCAATGCAGCAACCAGTGCCGTCTCAGAGATTTCTGACCAAGCCGAACTCGATGCGATCGGACAGCAGTTGTATGCACAAATTGACCAAAATTGGAGAACAACTCCGACATTTACCGAAAGTTTGACTTATCGGGTCAAAGTAAAACAAAACGGCGATATCCTACAGTTCGATCCCACAAATAAAGCAGCTAAAGATTTCGTCAAAGAAACTCCTTTGCCGGTTTTGCAAACTCCTCCCGGTGCCACAACAGGCGCTGAAAAAACTGCTGAATTCCAAGTAACTTTTAGCCCCACCAACGGTGGCGTATTTGAAGTTAAATCAGGGAAGTAAGCGACATAATACTCCCGCACTAAATCTCACATTGCTATCAACAACTAGGTCAAAAGTAGTACCGGCGCGCTGTTCGATCCCTGCAAAAATTCCTCCTAGCCCCCCCATCCTTGGGGTGACAAGATTTAGGTCAGGAGTCCCTCTAGTTGAGAGGAATTTAGGCGCAGCGAGAAGCTGGCTACAACCCAGATCGATCGCGAGTTTTAGTAAGAGATCGGTTAATTTTAAATCAGGGTATTGTCCGTTGTTGTAAAGCATTTTTGCGGTAATTTAGTAACTATTGATACATTATTTGCAGGAGCTCTCAGTTCCGACTATAATGACGAATTACCAATTACCCATTAGCTTTCAAAAATTAGCATCTAAAATCACCAGATGGAAACTATAAAAACTCTTTGCCCTTACTGCGGTGTAGGTTGCGGTCTAGAAGTTGTTGCCGACAAAAAACAAAATTGGAAAGTGCGGGGCGATCGCAATCACCCATCAAGTCAGGGCATGGTTTGTATTAAGGGAGCAACCGTAGCAGAGTCGATTCGGAGCGATCGGCTACTTTATCCGATGATGCGAGATACTCTCGACCAACCGTTCCGCCGCGCTAGCTGGGACGAAGCTCTCGATGCAATTGTTAACCGCATCCAAACAGTTCGCAGCACCAGCGGCCCAGATGCTTTGTGCGTTTACGGTTCGGGTCAATTCGCTACAGAAGATTATTATATTGCCCAGAAACTAATGAAAGGTTGTCTGGGTACTAATAATTTTGATGCTAATTCTCGCTTGTGTATGTCTTCAGCAGTTTCGGGATACGTTCAAAGTTTTGGTTCGGACGGGCCGCCTTGCTGTTACGACGATTTAGAATTAACAGATTGCGCTTTTATTATCGGCAGCAATACAGCGGAATGCCATCCGATTGTATTCAATCGATTAGCAAAATACCACAAAAAAAATCCAAATGTTAAGATGATTGTGGTAGATCCGAGGCGGACTCCGACTGCTGAAGCGGCAGATTTGCACTTAGCAATTAAACCTGGTACGGATATAGATTTGCTTAACGGAATTGCATATTTGCTGTTGCGGAGGCAAGCAATAGATCCTGAGTTTATTCAAGAATGCACGGCGAATTTTTCAGCTTTTGCTGAGGTTATTAGCAGCTACACGCCGGAGTTTGTAGCATCGCGCTGTGGCATTACTGTCAGCGAGTTAGAAACGGCGGCAAACTACTGGGAACAGTCGCAGCGGGTTTTGTCGCTGTGGTCGATGGGAATCAACCAGTCCTCCGAAGGCACGGCAAAGGTGCGATCGCTGATTAATTTGCACTTGATGACCGGTCAAATCGGCAAACCGGGATGCGGCCCGTTTTCCCTCACCGGCCAGCCAAACGCGATGGGAGGGCGGGAAGCCGGAGGACTGTCTCACTTATTGCCGGGATATCGGTTTGTGAAAAATGACGAACACAGAACCCAAGTCGAGGAGTTTTGGGGAATCGCACCGGGAAGTATTTCCCCGAATCCGGGCCGCACAGCTTGGGACATGATTGTGGGCTTGGAAACTGGGGATGTCGAGTTGCTGTGGATTGCAGCTACAAATCCGGTGGTGAGTATGCCGGATTTGGAACGCACTAAAGCCGCTTTGCTGCGATCGCCCTTTACTATTTATCAAGAAGCTTACTATCCCACTGAAACCTCCGCCTACGCTCACATCCTGCTGCCGGCAACGCAGTGGAGCGAAAAAACTGGGGTGATGACGAATTCCGAACGCCGCGTTACCTTTTGTCCCGGTTTCGACACTCCCTCCGGGGAAGCCCGCGACGACTGGAGCATTTTCGCCGAGGTGGGACGGCGGTTGGGTTTTGCCGAACACTTTGCTTTCGAGAACAGTGGGGAGGTTTTTAAAGAGTACGCGCAGTTGACGCGGGGTCAGCCTTGCGACATGACCGGACTCAGCCACGAATACATCCGCCAAGAAGGGCCGCAGCAGTGGCCTTGCCGGGAAAACGAGCCTGTGCATCCAGCGAACGAAGCGAAACGGCTGTATACTGACAGGCGTTTTCACACTCCTGACGCGCGGGCGAGATTTTCGGCCTATCACTCCCGGGGACTGGCAGAACCTCCCGATCCGAATTATCCGTTTGTGTTGACGACAGGGAGACTTTACGGACACTGGCACACGATGACGCGGACGGGTAGAACAGAAAAAATTAATCAATTGCACCCCGATCCGTTTTTGGAAATTCACCCGCGCGATGCTGCCAAATTGCAGATTAAGGAGGGGGATTTGCTGGAAGTTCGATCGCGCCGCGGCAAGGCGCAGTTTCCGGCAAAAGTCACCAAGGCGATCGCCCCGGGTACGCTATTTGTACCGATGCACTGGGGTTCTCTGTGGGCCGAAGGTGCTGAAGCTAATGCCATGACTCATTCTGCAAGCTGTCCAGATTCCAAACAGCCCGAGTTAAAAGCTTGTGCGGTGCAGTTGGTACTGGTTGGGGCAGAAGTTGCAGCAGAAGTTGCAGCAGAAGTTGCAGCAGAAGTTGGGGAATTTAATTGGGCAAAATCCACCCTCGCCGTCACTTCTTGAGCTGCCCTCCAACTATGGGATGTTACAACTCACCGAATAACGAGGGGGAAGCCCCTGGCGATCGACATGGGGATGAACGCAGTTGACGTTCGGCGCTGAGTCGAGTCGCGCTGAGTCGAACGATTTGAGATTTACTCGACAGATGAATCTGGGAGCTTGAACAAGAGTCTAAAATTACGATCTCTAGACGACTCCTTTCGTTCGCAAGTATCCGTTTTTAGGGTAACAACCTCTCTCGATCGAACAATGTTGATCCCGGACGCACCCTACACATAAATCTCAAATCCTCAATCCCAAATCTAAAACCTACAATCGTTATGCCATTACCCAGCCTACAAGCTGCGTTTCCCCGGCAGAGCCCGGGAACGAGGAAAATTAAATTTATTTATTCTAAGTTTTTCCTTCTTGATGGGGGGTTTTTCCTTCGGGAGAATGTCTTCTGGCGAATGCCTTCTCCTTTCTTTTTAATTAATCGAGTCAGACAATTGCAGTTTGCACCTATAGGTGCTATGATGTTTTTACAAGGCTTTATTTTCGGCAGTACAGTTCGTTCTATCGGCGTTCCTCCGGATTTAAATCTCTACACCCTCTGATTCTGGAGAATGTTCAATGTCAATCTATGTCGGCAATTTATCCTACGAAGTAACGCAGGAGCACCTCAGCCAAACTTTTGGAGAGTACGGAACAGTAAAGCGCATTCAATTGCCTGCTGACCGCGAAACAGGCCGGATGCGTGGCTTCGCTTTCGTAGAAATGTCTACTGAAGCCGAAGAAACCGCAGCCATTGAGGCTCTTGACGGTGCTGAGTGGATGGGTCGCGACCTCAAGGTCAATAAGGCAAAACCCCGCGAAGAACGTGGTTCTTCTAACAGCGGTAACTGGGGCAACAACGATCGCGGTGGCAATTCTCGTCGCTACTAAACCACCCGAGCTAAATTTTTAGCTATCTTATATATTGCGTCGGAGCAAGCTGGGAGTCAACAATCATTCTCTGTTGAGAATAGATAGTGAGTTCAGTGGTCGCACCGCGCCTTAGAATCCTCAAAATATTGCTAGACAATAGTTTGAGGCTTTTTTATGGCAAAAATTATTAATCAGGAGTTCGATCGCGTGCGATCGATTCCTAGCTGACACGCAAAACTAGAAAATATAAAAGGCACAGAGAGTCGCCTTCCCCAGTGCCCGGGTGGCGCCGTAAAACCAGGCAATCACAGAGTTTTGCGCTTGCAAAGTGTACCGAACAATGACAGAATCATTAAAAATCAAGACTAAATCACTTTTATGCTGAAAAAAATATTTAGGCAAATTTCTAAGTCAAGCAGTGATGAAAATTTTCTGCATTTTACAGAAAGTGTAGAAGTAGTAATATCGAAAATATTATCACTGGCGATGATTTTGGTAATCCTCGTCAGCGTTTGCGATTTGCTGATTTTTTTAGCAAAAGAATTGGTAAACCACAGTGATGATTTGTTAAAAGACACGTTGTTTGTCATATTTGGGTTATTTTTAAATGTTTTAATTGCTCTGGAAATCTTGGAAAATATTACAGCTTATCTGAAAAAGCACGTAATTCAAGTAGAGCTAGTTATTGTAACTTCTTTAATAGCAGTATCTCGAAAAATTATCATTCTTGACCTGGAAAAGAAAACCGCAGCCGACTTGATTGGTTTGGCGATTGCAATTTTCGCGCTTTCAATCAGTTACTTGATAGTGCGGTACACAAATAAAGAAAAAGATTAATATCGGGAATTAGGAACCGCCTCGCTGAAGCAGGGGGATTTTTTAATAAAAAATATCATATCCGGTCGTTCGACCGGACATGATATTATTCCAATAAACCAGGAGGAGGCACAATTTCAATTCTGCCTTGTTCTAAGTCAACAACTGGCACAATCTCTTCCACAAAAGGAATCAATATTTTTGTGGATTTAGGCTCTTTAACACGAATTTTCCGTGGTTTGCGGGTATTTCTGGGGTCAGCGTTGGCTTTGGGAGTTTCAGGCTGTTTTGGCTTTTCTAATTCTGCGACGACAGTTTCCGGCGGCGTTAGATTCGTTTCAACTTCTAAAAGGTCGTTACCTGCGGGAATAATATCACTTACCTTGCCTAAGATTTCCCCGGTTAACTGGTTAATAACTTCCATCCCGATCAAATCTTGGACGTAAAACTCATCAGATTCGAGGTAAGGTCGATCGGTCTTTTCAACAAACAACTTGCAGCCCCGCAGCGCCTCAGCACTATCGCGGTCTTCCACACCCTCTACCTCTACAGCATACAGCCCTTTACCCGGAATGTAGCGACCGCCCAAAAACTCGATCGGTTCCGGTTCACTTTTGTTAGGGCGCAAAATCCACCGCTTCCCAGGTTCGATAAACCTTTCCGGGAAATCCGAATCGGGATAGACTCGCACTTCCCCGTCCAAACCTTGAGCTGCTACAATTTTACCGATTTCTATCCACTCAGACATATATTATATCACTCAAATTGCTACTAATTGATAATGGGAATTGGCAATTGGGAATTGGCAACTGAAAAACGTTGAATTATGTTTGTTCTTTCTTCCCTCTTCCTTCTTCCCTCTTCCTTCTTCCCTCTTCCTTCTTTACACCAATCCCGTCCTCAGCGCTACAACTGCTGCTTGCACGCGGTCATCCACTGCCAACTTATTCATAATACCGCGAACGTGAGTTTTAATAGTATTTGGACTCAAGTAAAGCGCCGCTGCAATTTCGGGATTGCTGTTACCTTCCACCATTAATTTTAACACCTCCAATTCCCGCTGCGACAACTGACCAAAAGTAGTTGTAGAGGCAGGTATCGGGGGTTTGAGGTGTTCGATGACAGTCCGGGCAATTTGAGGGTCAAGATATGTCGCCCCCTCTGCTGCGGCTGCAATCGCAGCTAACAGCCTGTCTACGGAAGCACCTTTAATGCAATAAGCATCAGCCCCGCTAGAAAGGGCAGCAATAATTTCAGTTTCTGCCGTGTGAGAAGTTAACATTACTACTCGAACTTCTGGCAGTTGTGCTTTAATTTGCTGCGTCGCTGCTATGCCGTCCAGCCGAGGCAAACCGATATCCATTACAATAATATCAGGTTTGAGTTTCAGTGCGGCTGCTACGCCTAAATAACCGTCTTCTGCTTGTCCTACTATTTCTATTTCTGGGGAATCGGCTAAAACTTGCTCTAATCCCAGTTGCATCATCGGGTCATCTTCAACAATTAAAATTTTCATAATACGAAGGAAGAAGGAAGAAGGAAGAAGGAAGAAGGAAGAGGGAAGAAGGAAGAGGGAAGAAGGAAGAGGGAAGAAGGAAGAAGGAAAGAAGGAAGAAGGAAGAGGGAAGAAGGAAGAGGGAAGAAGGAAAAAGGATTACTTAGTTGTTAATATTTTACATGAAATTATACCGAACCAATAACAACTCACCAATAACAACTAACTAATGACTAACTTTTAAAACTTCAACGAATTCGCCGGGCCAAATCCAGGTTTCCGATGCGGGCAAAACTGCTAAACCACTCGTATTTGCAAGGTTAATTAAATTCGCTGAATTTTGGCTGCCGCTAGCAGGTTCAAATTCCCAGACTCCGGCAACTAAATGCAGTTTACCCCAAACATAAGTTTCGCGCCGACCGTGCGATCGCAATTCAGCTTGACACCGAACCCGGACAAACTCGGGCCCCCAAGCATCCTCGCCAAGCCCAGAAATTTTTCTCAAAGCAGGCACAACAAACCGCCAACAGCAGACTAAAGCCGAAACAGGATTTCCCGGCAAACCAAAATAGAGACAATCCGAACTCAAACTCGGCGAATCATCATTTTTTTCACCTCGTTTAAATGCAGCAACAGTTAAAGGTTTCCCCGGCTTAATCGCCACAGAACTAATGTGAACTTTTCCTCCCAAATCCCCCAAAATTTTCTCGACATAATCGTAGTCTCCTACCGAGACGCCCCCCGTAGAAAGCACCACATCCGCCGTCGCAACAGCCCGGGATATCGCCTTATTTAACGCATCTTCATTATCAGGAACAATCCCCAATCGAATCGGTTCAAATCCCATTTGTGCCAACAAAACTGTCAAAGCATACTGATTCGAGTCTACCAGTTTCCCCGGTGCCAAAGGTTCGTCGGGCGATACCAATTCGTCACCAGTAGAAAAAATGGCCACCCGCAGCCGCCGATAAACGGGAACTTGAATGCACTGTGCAGTTGCTAACACCGCCATTTCTGGAGCATTGATAACTGTACCGGGAGTTAACAAAGTTGTTCCTGCTTGATAAAAAGCGCCTTTGTGCCTGACAAATGCTTGCGGTTTTTCAGGAGAAACTAAGATAAAAATGCGATCGCCCTCTCGCCTCGTTTCTTCCTGCATTACCACCGTATCAGCACCCGCTGGCATCACAGCGCCCGTAAAAATTCGCGCCGCTTGCCCCGATTGTACAGTATGTTGAGGCTGATATCCCGCTGGAATGTCTTCAACTATATCAAGTGCGATCGGTTTTTCGGCGCTGCAATTTTCCACATCAGCAAACCGCACCGCATACCCATCCATTGCGGAATTGTCCCAATAAGGAAAATCGAGGGAACCAGTGACGGGTGCAGCCAAAATGCGCCCCGATGCTGCCAGCAAGTCTACAGTTTCTACATCCTGCTGACTGTCGAGGGGTTGGGCCAAATTTAGAACGATCGATTCTGCTTCTTTCACTGACAGCATGACTGTCTCCTTGTTTTGATAATACTCCTAATTAACTTTAGCAAAATCTCCATAGATATTGGTGATATAATTTTTTTATATTTGGGCAGTAAACCTAATTTTTGATATAAATTGCTTATGACTATTTCTCGCTTGGTTGTTCAACTCAATTGTTTATCCTTATTCCTAGTAGCGCTGCTGATACTTTTAACTCAACTTTCCGGCTTAAAAGTCAGCGATTTATTCTTTCACCCTTATTTTTCCCCCAATCCCACTGTCGCCTTGTTAACTCGGATATTCCAGATTTTATGCTCTGTACCAGTCATTCTTTGTACTTTCACCTATGGATTAGCTCAAAGTATTCAACCGCGCCATATTGAAAATCGTTTTATTTTATTTTCCGCTCTTTTAACAGGTGGATTTATGCTAAATGAAATTTACAGGATTCATATATATATGATAGCATTAGGAATTCCCAAGCTAGGAGTAAGTCTTTTATACGCTGTTGTTTTGTCTTCCTACGGATGGTTTTTTCGGCGAGAACTACAGTTTACTCCCTACCAAATACTGTTAGCTGGTTTGGGGTTGTTGTTTTTTGCGATCGGCGTTGATGCACTCAATTTTAAAAGCAAGATAATTTCCAGCTTGCTGGAAGGAGTACCTAAATTGTTTAGCGAAATCAACATTGCGTTTTTTTATTGGTATGTCTGTAAGTGTTTTCTGCAAAAAGTTTTTTATCAAACTATTAATAGCTAGTTAGAAGTAGGTGATATAATGAGCAAAAGTGCATAAAAAATATTCCTAAAGTCTTCTTGCCCTATCAATAATATTTACAGCATCTGCATCGATCGGCATTGCTCCGCATTCATATACATTATGTGGCTTAAAAATCCCAACGCATCCTGATAAAAAAATACCATGATAGCAGTTACCATAAACTTCAACTCGATCGCCAAAATAACCGACGACCAATTTTATCAACTATGTCGCGAAAACCCAGATGTCAAATTTGAACGCAACGCCAAAGGAGAAATAATCATCATGCCACCCACAGGAGGAGAAACCGGAAGTTATAATTTTGAAATAGCTACTGATTTTGGAATTTGGAACAGACAAAGTAAACTGGGAATTTGTTTCGATTCTTCAACTTGCTTCAAACTGCCAAGCGGTGCCAATCGTTCTCCCGATGTCTCTTGGATTGAAAAATCAAGATGGGATGCACTCACTCCCGAACAAAAACAAAAATTCCCTCCCATTGCCCCGGATTTTGTCTTAGAGTTAATGTCGCCGACAGACTGTCTCAATGACACTCAAGACAAAATGCAAGAATACATGAATAACCAAGTCAAATTAGGCTGGTTAATCAACCGCAAAACGCGCCGAGTTGAAATTTATCGCCAAGGACAAGAAAAAAAAGTTTTGGAATCTCCAACAGAACTTTCAGGAGAAGATATTTTGCCCGGTTTCGTGCTAAACTTGAAAACACTCTGGCAATAACTAGACATCTTCCATCTATCAGCGTTTATTTGCGTTTATCGGCGGTTTTAAAAAAATTATGGAAACTAATACAGAAACGACTGCAACCACTGGCTTAACAGCGGAACAACACAAACAGAAAATGCAGCGCCGCCAAGAAGTGCAATCACAGCGAATCGCTAACTCCTCAAAAGAAAAAGGTTTAATTATAGTCAATACCGGTAACGGCAAAGGCAAAACTACAGCCGCTTTGGGAATGGTTGTGCGATCGCTCGGTCACGGATACCGGGTCGCCATAGTACAATTTATCAAAGGCGCGTGGGAACCCGCAGAGAAAGCGGTTTTTCAACTGTGGGAAAAACAGCTAGAATTTCATGCAATGGGAGAAGGTTTTACCTGGGACACGCAAGACCGCGAGCGAGATATCGAAACAGCTCAAAAAGCCTGGGAAAAATCCCTAACTTTTATCTGCAATCCCGAATTTAAATTAGTTCTTCTAGATGAAGTAAATATAGCATTAAAACTAGGTTATTTGCAAGTTGAGCAAGTGCTCTCCGGGTTAGACCAAAAACCCGAAGAAACCCATATTATTTTAACAGGCCGAGGCGCCCCCGCAGCGCTAATCGAACGGGCAGACTTGGTGACAGAAATGACATTAGTTAAGCATCCATTTCGAGAACAAGGCATTAAAGCTCAACCAGGTATTGAGTATTAATGTTGTTTGTAGTCAAGACTTTTTCCCCAATTTAAAATGGATCTACGCTGGCAACGTTAAAGTAAAAGTTGACCCCTTGCCAAACTCGCTATTCACCGTAATTTCTCCGCCCAGCATCTGAGAGTATTTCTGCGCTATTGCCAAACCCAAACCCGTACCTCCGTACTTGCGGGTAGTCGAAGCATCAGCCTGTGTAAAAGGTTGAAATAACTTTTGTAGCTGTTCAGGAGTCATCCCAATCCCTGTATCAGTACACTTAAAAATTAACCTTTCAGAATCCCAATCATTCTCGTCATTTTTAATTCTTTCAACGCTGAGTTTAATTGTCCCTTTATGAGTAAACTTAGCTGCATTGCTGAGCAAATTAAACAAAATTTGAGTAAACTTAATTTTATCGGAATACAATTCGCCAATATTATTAGGACACTCAACATTCAGGCGATTGGTGTTTCGCAAAAATAGCGGTTCAACAGTTTTCGCTACATCTTGAACTGCCTCCGACACGTCAAAAGTCTCTAATTCAAGTTCCGCGTGACCGGCTTCAATCTTCGACAAGTCCAGAATATCATTAATTAATGTTAGTAAAAGCTGGCCTGCATTGTGAATTCTCTCCAAATCCGACACAAAAACTTCTTCGCCCAAATCTAAAGCCTCTTCTTGCAGAATCTCGCTGTAACCGATAATCGCATTCAGAGGAGTTCGCAGTTCGTGGCTCATGTTAGCCAAAAACTGACTTTTAGCCAAACTAGCGGCTTCTGCGGCTTCCTTTGCCTTGTAGAGTTCTGCCTCGGCTTGCAAGCGGTCGGTCACGTCGTGAGCCAGCACTAATTCAGCATTTCTGCTATCAAATAGCAGGGTATAAGAAGTAATTTGTACATCAATAATTGTTCCGTTTTTTTTCTTGTGCTGCCACACACAGGCAAAATCAATACCGGCATCTACTTGTTGGGATATATTTTCTAGCAATCTCGGCAACTTTTGGGGGGGACTAATCTCCGTAACGGTCATGTTGAGAAATTCGTCGCGAGTGTAGCCGTAGTGTTGGACAGCAGCCTGATTGACGGCTATAAATTCCAGAGTTTCTAAATCGTAAACCCACATCGGATGGGGGTTATTTTTAAACAAAAGTCTGTAGCGTTCTTCCGAGGCTCGCAGTTCGGCTTCGGCTTGTTTGCGCTCGGTAATGTCGCGGACAACAGTGCAAATAATCTCGCGGCCGCCGTAGGAAATCACGCTGGCGCTTACTTCCACGTCCACGCAGGAACCGTCTCGGCGGCGGTAGAGAACTTCCCCAATTCTGAATTTTTTGTCCGCCACCAGCAAGTCAATATTGCTGTCAATTATGTCTTTAGAGTAAGCGATGATATCGTAAATAGTTAGTTGCGAAATCGCATCAAGACTGTAATCGAGCAAGTTTCTAAACGCTGTATTGGCTTCCAAAAGGCGTTTGGTTTGAGCCTCCCACAAGAAAATGCAATCTGTAGCTTGCTCGACTACGGCTTGGTAGCGAGCTTTTTCCTCAAGCTGTTCGCTTTCGGCGATCGCGATCGCCGAAAGCATTCCGTTGATAGTATGGGCAAGGTCTGACAACTCGTCTTCGCCCGTCACCGGCAGCCGCACCGAGAGGTCTTGGCTGCTGCTGACGCGGTTGACTGCTTTCGCCAAACCGGTCAACCGAGATAGTACCAGATGCTCTAGCAGCAGCAGAGTGCAGCCGATCAACCCAACTCCCGCTAACCCTACAGATATCAGCAGGTACAGCAAACTGATCTGACCTTGCCGGTATATTTCTCTGGGGAGATCGACCCGCAATAGCAGCGCAGGCTGGTTGTAAATATCGCGGATCAGAGCGTAACCCGCGATCGACTCTTCGCTTAAAGGACGCACCAAAATCGGTTTTTTTTCCGACAGTTTCTCCCGCGCTTTCTGAAAGTCTGCAGGCAACCGAGCCTCATTAACGCTGTGTACGATCAGCGGCAAGCGAGTAATTTTAGAAACCTTCGCAATGCCCGCAGCATCTAAATTGCGCCCGAATATCAGCGTACCTCGGATCGGGCCGGTGCTTTTAGTCGTGAGAATTGGTCGGGAAGTAATCAGTATCGGCCCTGACGGTAGCAGCAGGATACCAGCAAGGCTGCTTTTGGCGTTGGGGTGCTTCAACAACAGCGGGTCACTGAGAGAAATGCGCCGTTTTAATGCTTCTGGAACAGGCGTTAGTTTCAGCTTTTCGCTGTCTAAACCCGTACCGTAAAGTATTTTGCCAGAAGTATTGACAAATACGGCTATATTAACTCTTATATTAGCCAGCCCTTCTGGAATTAAATTGGAGGCAATGAATCCTGAGTTGCGGTTTTGCATGAAAGTGTAGGTGTCGTCCCAGGACGACCAGTCGGCAAAGCGCGAGTTGAAGTCGTCGGCAGTTTGCCCGAACACGCTGAGAACTCCCCTGACAACTTGTGTGGCTTCTTGTTCCTCTGCTTTGACCAGGCTGCCCAAGAGGATGCTTGATGAGGCGACATACAGAATGCCAGTCAGTCCAGCGATGGTAATGCCAACTATCGATAGTGTTTTCCGACGCAGTTTCATCTTGCTCTGTGTGTGGTGTCCGTCCGAAATTCTCAACTCAGGAGCAATTTTACTACTGTTTCCTGAAGCCTGACTGGTGGCGCAGCGCGTGTTTCCTACTTTTCCCACACCTGCTGTTTGTGAGCTTCCTGGCAAATACTCAAGATGCGCCGATCGTTCTCGCTGATGGTGGCAATTGGGTAATACTGTTGCAGGTTTACAGAGTAGGGAGAGCGACTGCCGTCGTAACTGTCCACTACTGTTAAATTTAACTGAGTTCGATCGCTTGTGCCGTAAAAACAGTAAAAAGCAGACCGAGGCAGGTAAAAAGCGCCGACTACTTTACTCTGCCGCATTTCAAATACAAAATATTCTTGTTTAAGTTCATCTGGCTTGCTCGACTGGCCGTAGAGGTAAACGCCCTCTGCTAAACCTGTGCTAGCTGTATCTGGCGCAGGATTTGGGGGAGATTGCGACCTTAAAACGCCGGATTTGATGTCCGAGTCCTGTGTCCGGCGTGTGGAGACTGCAATGCTGAAATTACCGGGCGAGAGAGCAAGCGAGAGAGCAAGCGCGATCGCGATCGCTTTTAAACTTCCTGTCAATATCAAATAAGTCAAAACCACTCCAGACCCCAAAATTTAAAATACCTGGTTCCAAGCGCCTCTTGTACCAGTTTCACAAAGATTGTAGAGAAACCGGGTATTTGGCTTAATGTTGGCTATTAACTTGAAGGAACGATCGCCCGCCCGGTTCCTGAACTTAAATCTAAGATTAGTTTTGACAAATTTTGCGCCCGATCGGGGCGGGCGATCGGCCCATCAAATAATACTATTTTAGATTTTAAATTTTAGATTAAAGAATTGAAGAATTTGGCGTGACCTATTCCATCAGGGTTTGGATCGCGGGTCTACAGTTGCATTCTTTTTTTAAACTGGTATAAACTCGCATCTTGCACCATTGTTAATAAGCCTTGTACGGGCGGGCTAGAATATCGCATTCCACAAGAAAGTTTAGTCTTGGCTTCACAAGCCCGAAAGCCTGTTAAGCGAGAATTGTGCAAGATGTGAGTATAAAAGTATGCTTCCTTGCAGCGCCAACACGAAAAAAAAAGTTGAGATTTTCCTAAAATCTCAACTTTTTTAGTGACTAACTAGCCAAGTATTCTCGGACTTGAGATTGGCGACGCCGCAAATGGGCGAGGGCTTGATGTTCTAGCTGCCGCACCCGTTCCCGGCTGAGATTGAGCCGTTCCCCGACTTTCGCCAGCGACATTTCGGTGCCGTCTTCCAAACCAAAGCGCAGAATTATTACATCTCGCTGCTGGGGGGTAAGTTCTGATATCAAAGTATCGAGGTCTTGCCGCAGCAATTCCGAGGTAATGTAGTTGTCTGGAGATGCCGTTTCGTCTTCTAAGAGTTCTTGCAATTCGGTATCTTGATTGTCTCCTACCCGCAAGTCCAAAGAAACTGGATGTCTTGCCATCAGCAGGTATTCCCGAATTTGGGAAGGGTGCAGTTCCAAGGCGGCGGCAATTTCTGCAGGGGAGGGAGACCGACCCAACTGCTGCGTGAGTTCCCGCTGCACCTTTTTGATTTTGTTGAGTTTTTCGGTGATGTGAATTGGCAATCGAATTGTGCGGGCGTGTTGGGCGATCGCGCGGGTAATTGCTTGCCGAATCCACCAGTAGGCATAAGTAGAAAATTTGTATCCCCGCATCGGGTCAAATTTTTCGACTCCTCGTTCTAAACCGAGAGTACCTTCTTGAATTAAATCCAAGAATTCCATATTGCGTTTCTGGTATTTTTTGGCAATCGCCACTACTAGCCGCAAATTCGCTTCAATCATCTTTTGCTTGGCGCGCCGACCTAACTGCAATATCCGGTTCAGTTCAGCTTCGGTCAACTCCATTTCGGCAGCCCACTCTTGATTCGTCAGATCCCGCTGCCATTCTTTAGCAAGTGCTTGTTTTGCTTCGATTAATTTCATCATTTGCTGCACCTGCTTCCCGAAAACAATTTCTTCTTCTCGGGTTAGAAGAGGTACGCGACCGATCTCGTGCAGATAGGTACGAACCGTATCCGTTGAGGAGTATGGCCGGCTGCCCATGCGATCGGCTTTCACTGTTTTGTTTTTGGGGGTTGTGGTGGACATGGGTGAGTATTGCACTCCTTGTAACAACAGATAAAAAGTTGGTGATACCCTGTCCCACTTTTGCAAGTGGGATAAAGACTGCGACAGGGGGGATGTTTCCCCTCCTGTTTATCGGTGACGATCGGTAGAAGCTTGTTGTTTGGGATTACTTTTGTGCTTGATTTTCCAGTAATCCCCGTCGATTTTCGGTAGCTCGCTAGCTTCAACAGCTAGTTCAAGGCGAAGTGAAGCAAGACTTTAGTTTTCTCAATATTATTCCCATTTTTGAGGATCGTAAAGGGTAAAAACCTCTGTCTTAAGGTCAAGATTCTACATTTTTCCTTAAGGTTTTGAATTCCCTGCTAGTTTTAACTGCAACTCAACTTCACAATACTCATGCAAACAGACTCATGCAATTCGAGGGCTTTTTTTTGCTCTCTGTTCCATCATCGCTTGAAATTTTCTCGCTGCCTAGATGCTGGGATGCGAGATAACCGAACTCGATCACCGTATTAGCTACGACTTACGCTTTAAAATATATATTGACATTTTTCTGAGAATATGCTAATGCAACTCGGCTGTGAGTAAGTAAAGGTGTATAAAGGCTGGCTGTTGGGCTGTTTAAGTTGAATTGTGCCGCGATGCTCAACCAGATTTAAGCTTAGGCAAATTTTTTGAAGGTAGGGATGAGGGGTGAGGGGGTGAAAGGGGAAAAGCTTCTGGGTGAAAGCTGGGGGCTAATTTGTTTGACGTTCGATCGCACTTTTTCGTTTGTAACTGAGGCAAAAACCCGGTATTTCCGTCATAGCCAGCGATCGCCAATTTTTCGCACAGATTAGTTTACACTAACATTTGCCTAAGTTATGTAATTAATGTAGCAGTTGTCAATCTAAAATCCCAAATCCATTTTAGCAGCTTCTGCCTCGGCAAATACTTGTTCATCGGGCATTTCTTGCCAGTCAATATCCCCGATTTCCCTGTAGAATTGCTCGTCGTAAGGACGAGTTTGCACGACTACGGGCATCGGTACGGCGTGCCCCAAAACTAATGCTTGCTGTTTGGAGTCGAGTTTTGCCAAAACCGATCGCAAACTCTGCCCTCCAGAAACGCCGGTAAAAATAGCATCGATGTCTTTATCGTCGTTTAGCAAAGCTGTGATCCGCGTTCCTACTTGCGACATGACTTCGGCATCGATGCCGGAGGGACGCTGGTCTACAATCAGCAGGGTTACGAAGTATTTTCGCATTTCTCTGGCGATCGTACCGAAAATAGTCGATCGGACGATCGCCGGATCGAGAAAGCGGTGAGCTTCTTCAATGGTAATCACCAACGGCTGCGGGCGATCGCAAGGATTTTTGCTCTGCAAAAACTTCTCTGCTTTCCGCACGTAAGCTTGGTGAATGCGGCGAGTAATCACGTTTGCAGCCAACATATAGGACAGCAAATCCGAGTGAGAACCGAACTCAATTACTACATTTTTTCCACCATCCAAACACTGCAAAACTTCTGTTACATAATTTTTCGGACAGCGTTTCCGAATGTATTTCAAATCATTCAGTCGCTCTAACTTCCGCTGCAAAGCCATAATCGAAGACTTATTTCCCCGCTTTTCTTCGCAAAACATTTGGATATCTTCGTTGGTCATTTCCAGCAACTTGTTTATCCAACCACTACCCAACTCATTTCGCAAAATAATCGCATTTTCGATACTAGCTTCCGATAAATTTAACTCGCGCTGCACCAGCGCGATGTCTTCCACTTCAATTTGATCGAAACTCAAAAACAACTCTTGAGCGTCACGGACTCCCCGGCGTTTGGTGGATTCTGGATCGAGGGTATAAATCTGAATTTTATCGGGAAACAACTGCCGCAAACCTTTAACAGTGCTGAACTGTTTCCCTTCCGAAACAGCTTCCCACCCGTACTCCGAGTGCATATCAAAAATTAAATTAACAGCAGCTTGCTTGCGAATAATTCCCGATAAAAGCAAGCGAGTCAGAAAAGATTTTCCCGTTCCCGACTTGCCAAAAACTCCGTTGCTGCGTTCCACAAATCGGTCTAAATCCAAGCATACAGCAACGTCCATGTCAATCGGTTTGCCGATCGCAAAATTGCGGCGGTACGGGTCATCTTCCCAGCCAAAAACTGCCCTAAAATCGGTTTCTTTGGCATCAAACACCTGGGAAAAGTGGCTGGGAATAGTTTTAACAGGCAGCAACTCAATATCCGCACCGGTTTGTGACTCAAAAGAAGCCAAATTTCCTAAAGCCAACTTGTTCTCGCGGACTCCGCCGTTTTTCGGATCGAAAATTGCCTGCTGTTTTTCTCGTTCAGCAGTCAACATCAACATCGGCGACAGTTCGATCGTACCGTAGGTGCTGCTACCGGCTAGCACTGCTAGAAGAAAATCGTCGTTGGGATTGGGAGGATTCGATAAAATGCGAGCGCTGGAAGTTCCGAGAGACACGTCGGTGAGCATACAGAAAAAGTGCGATCGCACCCCCCGCACTACTAGAAATTTCCCCACCCTCATATCTTCCACCGAAACGTCGGCGTGCAGTCGCACTTCTAATCCCTTGCTCAGGGAACCTTGAATAACAGAGCCTAACGGTCGATCCATTTTAGATTTTAGATTTTAGATTTTAGATTTTTAATAATCGAGCAATTTTCGATGGGCGATTTTTTATTTTAGATTTTAGATTGTTAACAGTCAACTAATTACCATTCCGATTCTAGTGGCAATTCAAAAAAACTCGGACTCAGATCTATATCGGCCAAATCGGTTTCGCTCAAATAAGCATCGGTCAAAAATACCCCTTTTAAACTTGCGCCTTTGAGGTTTGTACCTTTCAGGTTAGCACCTCTGAGATTAACTCGGAATAAATGAGCATCGCTCAAGTCGGCCTCAGTTAAATCAGCTCCCTCCAAATTTACTCTCATCAAATCTGCTTTTCGGAGGTCAGCTTCGGTTAACTTAGCGCCGCTGAGGTCAGCTTTTGTCAAGTCTACACCTCTCAAGTCTGCCCCGCTCAAGTTAGCGAACAGCAAAGTAGCTCCGGTGAAATCTGTCTCCCTCAAATCGGCATCGCTTAAATTAGCGCCGCTGAGGTCAGCCCTTGTTAAGTCTACACCCCGGAGGTCAGCAGAACTCAAGTTTACTTGGTGTAAAATTGCGCCGCTTAAATCGGCTCCTCTCAAATCTGTTCCCTCCAAGTTTGCACCTTTGAGGTAAGCTTTTTTTAAGCTAGCTCTGCTGAGGTCTACATTTTTGAGATTAACCGAACTTAAGTTAGAACCGCTCAAATTAGCTCCGCTTAAATCCGATCCGTTTAAGTCGGCTCCGGTTAAGTTTATCCCTTGCAGCGATACATTGGGAGCAATTAAATAAGCTCCGCCCAGAGCGGGGTCAATGCCTTCTGAAAACAAAGTGTTGTTGCTATAAACAGCTTTCTCCAAAATCGTGCCGCTCAAACTGGCTTCCCTCAAGTCCGCTGCGCTGAGGTTGGCTCCTGCTAAGTTTGCCCGATCGAGTTTTGCGCCAAATAAAATAGCTTTGTATAAGTTTGTCCGCCGCAAATCGGCTCCTTTTAAATCGGCTTCGGTCAAATCTACCATAGCCAGATTTAAGCCGGGGAGCGAAGCATTGGGAGCTAGCAAAAATGCTCCCAATGCACCCGGGTCAATATCCTCGGGAAAGATAGTCCGGTTGTTGTATACGGCCTTGTCTAAAATGGCGCCTCTCAACTGACAACCGCGCAAATCGGCTCCGCTGAGGTTTGCTCTGGTTAAGTTGGCTTCCTGGAGATTTGCTCCAACTAAATTAGCCTTGATCAAACTTGCTTGTTTGAGGTTGGCGCCCGTGAGTTCGGCTCCTACGAGAGTAGCTTCTCGGAGGACAGCATCGGTCAAATTGGCTCTAGTGAGGTTAGCTAAATTGAGAAATGATTCAGCTAAATCCGCCCCGCTGAGATTGGCGCCGGTAAGGTCGGCTTCTATCAGGTCTGCATACCTGAGAATAGCGTCGCTGAGGTTGGTTTCTCGGAGGTCGGTGCCTCTGAGGTTGGCTCCCCGGAGTTCTGCACCGCCGAGGTTGGTGCCTTTGAGGGCTTGTCCCCTGAGGTCGAGTCGGTGCAGAAAGTCACCAACGTTCATTTCCATGTCAATTCACCCTCTCTATTCCGATACTTTTTTCCTAACCTTTGAAATCAAGTTAGATATTCTGAAAGTACCTTTGCTGAGTTCTGGTCAAAACCATTGTAATCATCAATAGCCACAACTGGTGCATCTGGCGGATAGTGTTCTGGAATATCGTCAATGGCTACCCAAGGTGAGTTTTCTGCTTGATTTTGTCGAAGATACTCAAGAACTTCCTGGTGTCGTAGATATTTGTGTTGGTGAATATTTTTGGGGTTGAGAAAAGGGGTGAATCCGATAATACGGATAGCGATATCTGGTGAAAACAACGAGGGATTACCGCGAAGGGAAATATTTCACGCCAGGAATATGAAATTACTGCTCGCGCATTAGGATAGGAACGAAGGACATTTTCAAAGTGATTAAGGCAAGCTGAATTAAATTTCATTATATCTGCTTGCTATCGAGATGTTTCATGTCTTCTGTCAGGAATAAGTACACCATCAATGTCTAATAAAATTAACATTAACTCAAATTACTATTGAAGAATTTAATGACTATTAATACTGCTTAATAATATAAATGTGCATCTACGATGCTCTCTCAATTGTTCGCTGCATGGACTTGTTAGACTGGAATCAATATTGTTATCCACTGTTTTTCTTTGCTGCTTCTTTCTGAGGAAAGGAAGATGCTGGTATCAACAAGTATTGTTCTGCAATTCACAGTTTTTCTAGGCTTCTGCCTTCCCCCCTGCTGGGGTAGGGGGGTTGCCTTATACCTTCTGCCTTCAGGGAATAGGAGCAAAACTATAAATTTTTTGAGGTTCGAGCCGATCGCAAATTCCGACTAATTCCGACAAAAGGAATGTCTCGCGATCGAGCTGGACTTGCAGGGTTTTGAGCGGATCTGCACCGGAGGAAACCAGGAATTCTAATTTTTGCAAATCCGACCAGGTGGCTATTTCGCCGAGAATTTGACCGATCGCCTTGACGTAAGGATGGTTTGGATCTTTGTACCAATCGGGGGCTGCGAGTCCGGCTTGATCGAAGCCGAGGTGAACGATGAGGGAGCCTTCTCCGAAAAGGGCTATTCCCACCGGCCGCGCTTCTTCTTGCAGCAACAAGTGCTGGCTAGCCGCCAAATGCCGCAGCTTTTCGAGGTGTTCGTACCGATTGTGAATGGCAGAATCTTCCTCTTTTCCTTCTGCTTTCTGACTTCTACCTTCTTCTTTCGTTGCGTTCCACTGAATGGCCACTGTTACTAAATAAGTTTGTAGCAGCATATGACCGAGTTTTTCAGCTTTTGTTGCCAGATAGATCGAGTTGTAATCTGTGGCTTCAATTAGTAAAGGGACGCGATCGGCTACTTCAATCCCGTAACCTTTCAAACCGGCAATTTTGCGCGGGTTGTTGGTAATCAACCGAATTTTTTTAACTCCCAAATCGTTCAGCATTTGCGCTCCGACGCCGTAGTTGCGTAAATCGGCGGGAAATCCCAACCGTTCGTTGGCTTCTACGGTATCGAGTCCCAAATCTTGCAGCGAGTAAGCTTTTAGTTTATTTACCAATCCAATGCCCCGACCTTCTTGGCGCAAGTAAACGATGACGCCAGAACCCACATTTTCGATCATTTTCAGTGCCGCTTGCAGTTGCATCCGGCAGTCGCAGCGCAAGGAACCCAAAGCATCGCCGGTCAGGCATTCGGAATGCACCCGCACCATCACGGGTTTGTCTTTAAATTCTGCCGGGTCGCCCTTGACAATAGCAACGTGTTCTGAATTGTCTTGGGTGTCGCGGTAGGCGTAAATCATAAACTCGCCGAATTGAGTGGGCAATTTGGCGACGGTTTCGCGGCGGACGAATCGATCGTGCTTGAGCCGGTAGCTAATTAAGTCGGCAATACTGATGATTTTGAGGTTGTGGATTTTGGCGTACTCGATTAATTCGGGCAACCTCGCCATCGAACCGTCGGGGTTTTGAATTTCGCAGATCACGCCGGCAGGATACAGGCCCGCGAGTCTGGCGAGGTCAACCGAGGCCTCGGTGTGACCGGCGCGTTTGAGGACGCCACCGTCGATCGCCCGCAGGGGAAAAATGTGACCGGGACGGCGCAAGTCTTGAGGTTTGGTGTCCGGGTGGATGGCTACTTGGATGGTGCGGGCCCTGTCTTCGGCGGAGATACCGGTACTGACGCCGTTGACTGCATCGATGCTGACGGTGAAGGCAGTTTGGTTGCTGTCGGTGTTTTTGCTGACCATGAGGGGCAGTTCCAGCCGATCGAGCCTTTCACCACTCAAAGCCAGACAAATCAAACCTCGCGCGTTCACGGCCATAAAATTGATGTTGTCGGGGGTGGCGAATTGGGCGGCACATATCACGTCGCCTTCGTTTTCGCGATTTTCGTCATCGACTACTACCAGGGGGCGACCTGCTTTGAGGTCTGCGAGGGCGCTGTCGATCGAGTCAAATTGAAATGATTGTGTTGAGGTGTGGTTATTGGGCACTGAGAAGTTCAAGCTATAAACAGTAATGTTATGGAAATAGAATCTATTTGTGATTGTAACCTTTTGTTTCCGGCAGGGGCATTCCCCGATCGAGATGAATTTGACAAGATTTCTGAACTCACTTACTATAAATATTGTACTTTGTCAATAAAATCTTTCCCTAATATTGCATGAGCTTGACTGATATCGCGAGGCTTTTAGGTAAACCGTACTTCCAAGCTCCTAATTGCTTAATTTATAACATGGACTGTTTGGAAGTATTGAAGTTGCTGCCCGATAAATTTGTAGATTTAACCGTTACCAGCCCGCCTTATAACATCGGCAAAGAGTACGAAAAATCCTTGGTGTTAGATGAGTATTTAAACTGGTGCGAGCAGTGGATAGCGGAGGTTTACCGGGTAACGCTCGATCGAGGAGCATTTTGGCTGAATTTAGGTTATTTGTCAATTCGCGATCGGGCAAAAGCAATTCCGATTTCCTACCTGCTTTGGGACAAAGTACCTTTTTATCTGATTCAAGAAGTTGTCTGGAACTACGGCGCAGGAGTTGCGGGCAGCAAGTTCTTTTCACCCCGCAATGAAAAGTTTCTATGGTATGTAAAAAATCAAGACAAGTATACATTTAATTTGGATGAAGTGCGCGACCCAAATGTGAAATATCCGAATCAGAAAAAGAACGGCAAGATTAAAGTAAACTTAAAAGGCAAAAATCCGACGGATGTGTGGCAGTTCCCAAAAGTTACGACTGGGAAAAACCGAGCTTCAAAAGAACGCACGCCTCACCCCGCTCAATTTCCTGTTGCTGTTGTCGATCGCATCATCAAGTCTGCATCGAATTTAAACGACATTGTTTTAGATCCGTTTATGGGTTCCGGGACTACAGCAATTGTGGCTCTGGGTTTGCAGCGTCAAGTTATTGGATTTGAAATTAGGGCTGATTACTGTGAGATTGTGGCTAATAGAATCGATAATTTTTTGATGGACAAGGAAGTTAGAGAAGCACAGTTATCTTTATTCTAAAGTTGGTAATTGCAGCAATTTATAACGTTCAACAGCAGGACTTAATTTCGCTTGTTGCCCTGTTGCAGCGGCTTGACCTTGCCAATCTTCTCGGTCTAACCATCCAAATCTGACTAAATTAATCTGCGGGACTTGTGAGCCTTGAATGTTTCTGTTGAATTTCTGGAAATTAACAACAAGGTAATAGCCAGATTTATTCTTTTTTCCTTCTATACCAGTAGTGCTTAGTTGAGTATAACTGCGATTTCCATATGTATTACGATTACTTGAAGAGGTTTTAATCTCGATCGAGAAGCAATCATCTAGAAGACAGACCAGATCTTTTTCAGTAGCATTTTCTTCGCGGCGCCAAATTTCTGGGTATCGCCTAGCCAATTCTAATGGGATGAGTTCGTGCAAAAAGTATCCCATAATTTGGGGGCGGGGAAATAAATCGACACCTATTTTATAGTTTTTGCTAGTTAGATTAGATTCAAATATTTCTCGCCAGACTTGAATTACTACTTCATATATTTCATCCGGGTTAAGTGGATGTATCTCTATCAGTTCCCTGGTTTTTGCTGCCCAATCTGCTGTGGCAAGCCCCGCATAAGGTGAAGTCATTTACTCTATCCCCTCCAACAATTCGCTTAGCGATACTCCCAAAGCTTTAGCTAGACGCACAATATTCAGAAGTGCAACATTTCTCTCGCCACGTTCAATGCCGCCAATGTAATTTCGATGCAGTTCTGCTAGTTCAGCTAACTCCTCTTGGCTGAGCCCCCTAGCTTTTCTCAATTTGCGAACTTGTTCGCCAAATATTTTAAGCTTTATATTTTTTGTCACGCCAAAAATATAAAGCTTATAAGTGTTTCACATCTACACACTATGAGTGTTAACTTGAAAAAAGGCTTTAAATCTACACACTATGAGTGTTAATTAGAAAAGGCAGAAAGATCTGGATTCTCCGAGGAGCAACTGCCTAAACAAAAAAAAGCCCTCAACTTTGTGAGGGCTTTGCGATGCCAGGAACGAGACTTGAACTCGTGACACGTGGATTTTCAGTCCACTGCTCTACCAACTGAGCTATCCCGGCTTGTTTTTTCGCGCTTTACTATCTTAGCAGACACATACAGAATTTAGCAAGCACTTTTTCAAATTAATTTTCGCTCGCCCGGAACCGCCCGCCTGTAAGCTAAAAGCTGCAACCTAAAATCCAAGAATCGCAATGGCACAGCAACATCGGGACAGCGAGGGCAAGAGTCTGCTTGTCTTAGGCATAATTTGGCTGCTGGGGGCAATTAGCGATCGCCTCTGGTTTGCCCTCGATCGATCTGTCCCGGCGTGGGATCAAGCAGACTACCTGACTAGCACCCTGAAATACTTGCAGGCGTTGCAGCATCCTCAGTGGCTTTCCGGGGAGTGGTGGACAAACTTCTGGCTGCTTTCGACGAAAATTCCGCCCTTGGCATACATCTTAACGGTTCCGTTTCTTCAGGTTTTCGGTACTGGGGGCGATCGGGCAACCCTCGTTCATCTATTATTTAGTGCAATTCTCCTCGCTTCAGTCTACAGTCTGGGCGTCCAATTGTTTAACCGGCAAGTCGGTTTGTGGGCCGCTGCAATTTGCGTTTTGTTACCGGGACTTTATCGGTTCCGCTTGCAATTTTTGCTCGACTATCCCCTCACTGCGGCGATTACTTTTGCTTTCTATTGTCTGACAATGTGGAAGGCTTCTGAAGGAAGAAGGAAGAAGGAAGAAGGAAGTTCGGCAACGGATTTAACGGATGTAACTGATAGAACTCTGTTGGAGGAACGAACAAAGAAAAAGTATAAATTCTCCCCCTCCCCCACTCTCCCCCTCTCCCCGTCATCTTTCTTTTGGGCGATCGCCTTTGGAATTTCTCTCGGTTTATCAATATTAGTTAAACACACTACCGTATTATTTCTATTTACCCCGATTGTGTGGTTGGCTGTTGGTGCTGTGCGCCAAAAAGCTTGGGGGAGATTAGGTCAATTAACTGGTGCTTTGTTGCTGTCGGCGGCGGTGTTTGGCCCGTGGGCGAAAACCAATTGGCTGTTAATTTTGACCGGGGGAAAACGGGCAACGGTGGATTCTGCGATCGCCGAAGGAGATCCGGCCCTCAATACGATCGACGCTTGGATTTACTACGGTCAACGCTTACCAGAACACATTTCTTGGCCTCTGTTACTTATTCCCTTAGTAGGATTGATACTTTATTGGCGTCGTCGGCAAGATAGTTCCTCAATCTTTTATCTCAACTCCTGTCGCTGGCTGGCTGTTTTCTGGGTAGGAGCTTATTTAATTAATTCTTTAAATATCAACAAAGACGACCGATATGGTATACCTTATTTGCCAGTTTTATCTATTTTCTTAGCCTACTGTTTAACGCTGTGGCCTTCTCGGTGGGGACGACAAATTCGCTGGGGTACAATTGGCTTGGCAATTCTGGCAATGTTGTTCCATATGTGGCCGCTGGGAGGGGCTTTGGGACATAGCTTAGTCCAAATTATCAGTCCCGGCAATTCTAACTATCCTTACTTGGGGAAAGAGTGGCCGCACCGAGAGGTAATTGCAGAAATTATTGATCGGGAACCTTATTTGCAATCTACTTTAGGCGTGTTACCTTCGACGCCGGAAATTAACCAGCATAATTTGAATTATTACGGTGCTTTAGCGAATTTTCAGGTTTACGGGCGGCAGGTGGGAACGAATTTAAAAGAAGTGCCGCAAGATGTGCGATCGCTCTCTTGGTTCGTAACTAAAAGTGGTCTGCAAGGTTCGATTCGCGAACGGATTAAAAACGCCCAAAAGGCAGCGGTGGTGGCAATTGAAAAAGGTGATAAGTTTCAGTTAGAAAAAACTTGGATTTTGCCCGATTATACTAATTTAAATCTTTATCGCAAGCGAGTGCAGCCTGTCGAAATACAGCCGTTGAATGAAGGGCGATCGCAAGTACAATTAGATCGAGTTACTGTCGCTGCAAAAGCAGTTCCCGGAGTCGCGCTGCCGGTTACTTATACTTGGTCTGGGCCTTGGCAGCAGTTGCAGTCTGGTTTAGTGTTGGTAACGTGGCAAAATCAGCAGTCTGGCGATATTCCACCGGGACAGACTTTCAGGATTTTACACGATCGCGCGATCGCCCAGGCGACTTTGCATCCGGGGATGCTGGAAGCGGATAAATTTGCTGTGGGGTTTCGAGTTTTCGATCGCACAGCGATGCTTCCTCCTGCTAATATTGCATCGGGAACTTACAATCTGCAAGCTACTTATCTAAATCGGAAAACCGGTGAAACTTATCCGATTAATGTGCCGGCAGTGAGTGTTAAGATCGAGGCAGAGCCTCTGGATATGCGTTCTCAGGCAGATCCGGGAAACGAGGATAATACTGATAAGCCTGAGTTAGATTTGGTGACTCAATTGCGAGCGATGGCGGTTAATTTACCCAAAGGATTGCCAGGTTTAGAACCAGTCTTCGAGCAGATTGGGCGCATCAATCAGTACGATCCAATTCAAGATTATACCGTGCAAGCGGAACAAGCGTTAGAATATCGGTTGCAGCAGGAACCAAATAATCTAGAATTGGCTTATGCTTTGGCCTTTTCTCGGGTATTGCAGCAGAATGTCAAAAGTTCGATCGTCGCCTTAGAAAAAGTCACTCAACTAGACTCAAAAAACCCTTACGCTTACGCCTATCTCGCTTTCGTACACCTGTACGGCTGGCATCCCAAAGCCGCTCAAACAGCCTTAAAACCTGCTCTCGCTCTCAAATCCAACCTACCGGAAATTAGAGTTTTAAACGGTGTAGCGGCTCTGATGCAAGGTAATCTCATTCAAGCATGGCAAGATTTGCAATACTTAAAAAAACTAAAAATTTAACAATCCCTTTTATTGTGGCACGGGCGTCCCGCCTGTGCTTCCGAATCAGTAAAAAACAGAAAACCAATGAACCAACCAAGAATTGTTTCCCTAATTCCCAGTGCCACCGAAATTGTAGCACTTTTAGGATTAACCGATGCAATTGTGGGCCGTTCCCACGAATGCGACTATCCCCCAGAAATCCAAAATTTACCTGTTTGCACTCAGCCTAAATTCAATCCCGAAGGAACTAGCAGCGAAATTCACAACCGCGTGACAGAATTGTTGCAAAATGCCCTCAGCGTGTATAAAGTAGAAATAGATACTTTGGAAAAATTGCAGCCGACTCACATTATTACTCAAGCTCAATGTGAAGTCTGCGCTTGTTCTCTAACAGAGGTTGAACAAGCGGTAAGCACGCTGGTAAATAGCAAGCCGGAAATTATTTCTTTGCAGCCGAATCTGCTAGCAGAAATCTGGACGGATATTCAGCGAGTTGCTGATGCTTTGGGCGTAGATGGCAAAAGTGCGATCGACCTTTTGCAATCCCGCATCGATGCTATTACCTCGAAAACACAAGCATCCTCTATTATTACCACAAAAGAGAAACTTCCCAAAGTAGCTTGCATCGAGTGGATTGAACCTTTGATGGCTGCGGGTAACTGGATTCCTGAATTAGTGACAATGGCGGGAGGCAATTCGCTATTTGGAATTGTCGGCGAACATTCCCCTTGGTTAAAATGGGAATCGCTAGTAGAAGCTAATCCCGATGTAATTATTTTCATGCCTTGCGGCTTTGATTTAAGCCGCACTCGCAGCGAAGCAATGCAGATAACTAAATACGCAGAATGGCCTAATTTGCAAGCAGTAAAAACGGGGCAAGTTTACATAACCGACGGCAACTCTTACTTTAATCGACCAGGGCCGAGATTGGTTGATTCGTTAGAAATTTTAGCCGAAATCCTCCATCCCGAAATCTTCGATTTTGGCTATCGAGGTAAGGGTTGGCAGCCATTTTTGTAAGTACCCGCAGCTAGCTAAAGCTTTATGCATATTAATTCTGAATTGCCTGCCATACAAATAAGGACACAACATTGTTGTGTCCTTATTTCGCTTTCATTTAACCGAATCTGACATCAATTGATGCAAAAAACGCTAGTCCTACCTTGTTGGAGCAGGGGGCATCAATACCTTGTCAATTACGTGAATAACGCCGTTGCTAGCTTTGATATCAGCTTTCACAACATTAGCGCCGCCGACAGTAACTTTGCCTGCGCTAACAGCCACATTGAGCGAACTGCCTTCGACACTTTTAACATCGCCGGATTTCAGGCTAGTAGATAAAACCGCACCAGGAACAACGTGGTAAGTTAAAATCTTAGTAAGTTTGGCTTTGTTTGCCGGTTTGAGCAAATCATCCACAGTTGCTTTTGGCAAAGCAGCAAAAGCCGCGTCAGTCGGAGCAAAAACAGTGAAAGGACCTTTACCTTGTAAAGTTGTAACCAAACCTGCAGATCCCAAAGCCTTCGTCAGTGTCTTGAATTGAGCGTCGCCAGATGCAATAGCAACAATATCTTTAGTAGCGCCAGTTGGTGCCGCCGGTGAAACGCCAGTTGGTGCCGGTGAAGTGCCAGTTGGTGCCGGTGAAGTGCCAGTTGGTGTCTGTGAAACGCCAGTTGGTGCCGGTGAAGCAGTGGTTTTTACGTTTCCTGCAACTTGTGGAGTTTGAGTTGCATTAGCAACATTGGTGCTGGAGGTGATGTGAGCCCAAGCCGGGAAACCAATCAACGCGCTAGCGCCGATTATTCCTGCGAAACCTGTCAGTTGTTTCATCCAGCTAGGTAAATTTTGATTTTTCATTGCGCTTGCATTTCCTTAGGAGATAAAACAGTGAACATGAATTGTTATGTTAGCCAAATCTCGACAAAAGGCAAGGTTGCCAGAGGCTAAGATAGAGAAAAATTTCTCTTGCATCCCCGATCGACCAAAACTTCCTTACTATAACGCAAGCTGAGAAATCGGGCATCAACCGCTAAATCTGTAACTCAAAACCTCAATCACCGAACCAGTTTGGGGTAAGTCAGCAGATTTGATCGAAATAGTGTCATTATTCAATCGGCGCACCGGCGTACCATCCATCAGCGCCAAGAATTCATCTAGCGGCACTAAATCGCACGCAGCAGCATCGGCGGCTTGGGTTTTGAAATGTGTCGGAATCACCATCTTTGGTTTGAGAAGTTGCAAAGTTTGCTTCGCTTCCGCCGGAGTGTAAGCTTTCGGCCCGCCGCCCACGGGAATCAGCACTACATCGGGCCGCCCGATCAAGATTTGTTCTTCAATGCCGATCGGACCAGCAACTCCGCCCAAGTGTAAAATCTTAACGCCCGCTTGCTGCCACAGCCAAGCCACATTGACCCCAAATCGCCGTCCTCCCTCACGGTCTTTTTCCGTCCGAATCCCTTGAATCCGCAGCCCGTTAGACCTGTAAGCGCCCGGTTCGTACAAAAGGCCGGGATTGCCCGCAAATCCGTCGATCGCCCCTTCATCGAGCAACCGGCTGCTAATCAGAATCAAATCTGTTGGCACTTTAGGAGAGCGATAGCCTGCGGTACAGCCCAGGGGGCGAAAAGGATTCACCAGCACCCTCGCACCGCCTCCAGCGAACAAGAAGCAAGTGTGCCCCAACCACTGAACCGACAAAGAATCAGCAGTTTGAGCTTGATAGCTTTCCCATCCAGATGGTAAACCAGTTGCTAAAGCTGCTAGCAAACCCGTCTGTGCGTAACGTATTAATTGTCGCCGTTTCATCTTGTGGTTGGGGTTGTCGGGTGTTGGTCGTTTGTTGTTATACCACAAAACACCGTCAGTCGATTTTAGATTTTAGATTTTAGATTTTAGATTTACTTGCAGCATTGAATCTGGAATCTCGAACAGAAGTCTAAAATTTGGAGTTCACCACGACAGGAGTGGGGGGCTTGTATCCTTTTTGGGGCGGTTCAGGTGCAAAAATGTGTACCCTACTCTCACCGTAAGGTGCTATAATAGCTAACCCTACAAATTCAGAGAAATTCAACTAAAGTCTTTCTAAGAAATTCCGCAATAATTGCTTTCCCGAAGTCGTCAAAATACTTTCCGGGTGAAACTGTACACCTTCAATGTGCGGATATTCCCGGTGCCGCACGCCCATAATAGTTCCGTCTTCAACCCAAGCGGTAATTTCCAAAACTTCTGGACAACTCTGCTTTTCAATTACCAAACTGTGATAGCGAGTTGCAATCATCGGCGATTCCACGCCCTGAAAAACTCCGGTGCCTGCGTGTTCTACCTGAGAAGTTTTGCCGTGCATCAACACGGGCGCAGAAACAATTTTGCCGCCGAATACTTGACCGATACTTTGATGTCCGAGGCACACTCCTAAAATTGGTAGAGTCGGGCCCAATTCTTTGATTAATTCCAGAGAAATTCCCGCATCTTCCGGCCGCCCCGGGCCTGGAGAAATTACCACTGCTGCCGGCTGCAATCGGCGAATTTCTGCTAAGGAGATTTGGTCGTTGCGGTAGACTTGCACTTCGCTTGCTACAGGCAACTCAGCACCCAGTTCTCCTAGATACTGTACCAAATTGTATGTAAAACTGTCGTAGTTATCGATGACTATAATCACGGGTTAAGTTAGATTTTAGGTTTTAGATTTTAGATTTTAGATTGACTCGCTCCCTGAAAGCAAGGGTTTGAAGATTTTAGATAGATGCCGAAGATAAAAATAGCTGCAATGACGAATAAAACTAAAAATCTCAAATTGGTCATCTAAAACCTAAAATTTTCTGGGTCTAATAAGTTACTGACGGGCGATCGCAATTTGAACGACTGCCCACAAAGGAGGCAGCAGAAGTGCAGCACCGACTATGATCGCAGCCATTGCCGATACCAGAACCGCTCCGGCACCGCAGTCTTTGGCAATTTTGGCTAGTTCGTGGTAAGATTGCCCGACTGTCAAGTCTACCACCGATTCGATCGCCGTATTCAAAAGTTCCATTGCTAAAACTATGCCAATGGTGACGCCGATCACAGATATTTCTACAGGTTTCAGTTGCAAAAATAGCCCGAGTCCGATCGCCAATGTTCCTATAATTGTGTGAATCCGAAAATTGCGCTGAGTTTCAAAAGCATAACTCAGACCCCCCCAAGCGTATCTAAAACTCGTAGCTAAGCTAGACGCGATTTTCCAGGACAGCTCTCGGTTGTATTTCAAGGCTTTTTTAGACTCGTGGACTGTCTGGCTAGAAGAGTCTTGAGGCATGGGCAGAAACTGTGCGATTTGTGATGAAATTGAGGGTCTATCTAGTGTCATAAAGAACCAACTTTAATTTACAGAGATGAATGAAAGCTAAACTTTTCAAATTAACTTCATCAAGTCTAGGTAACTTTTCTAAGTTTTTACTAAAGTTCTGGTTTAATTTCAGAAAGTTATGTTGGGCTTGACATGATTTGTTAAGTAACCATCAACTTCAGTTATCCTGTTTGGATCGCAAGACCGATCGCCCGCAGCAATGTTTCTTGTCGATCGAGCATTTGAGTCAGACTTTCTTCATCCGGGTGATCCCAGCCCAAAAGATGTAGAAAACCGTGGGCTGCGAGCCAAGCTAGTTCGGTTTTCAGGGGATGTCCTTGCTGCTGTGCCTGTCGCTGAGCTGTATCGATCGAGATGACGATATCACCCAAGTATAAAGGTTCAGATGACTGCATTTCCTCTAGTTGAGGACAGTCTACCTCTAAAGCTGCGAAGGCTAGTACATCGGTCGGTCGATCGAGCTGGCGGTACTGGAGGTTGAGGGATTGCATCTCCGTATCGGCGGTTAAACGCAGACTAACTTCGTAGCCCGGGGCAACTGGCACATCCGCCGCCTGGTTTTCCAGCCAAACGCTAAACCAATTTTCCCAGGTTTCGGCTGAAATCTCCCCGCTGGCTGCAATCTCAGGGAGGCTGGAACCGTCGGCTGACTGCTGGGCGATCCCGTAACAGTCTTCGACGTTCACCTCTATTAACATTTTTTTGCTCTCCTGTCAAGGGATATATTCAATTTTTTTACAAATTCCAATTCCGCGATCGAGCTAATAGACTTTTTGCTTTCAGCAGGCACATTACAATAATCTGTTGAAAATTGCAACTGGCCGGGAACACAATCAGTTTAACTCCCGATTATGAAAGATGAAAAACATCAGCGGAAATTAGAGGCTGATTGTTTAAATCCCCGATTAAGAATTGAAATATCGATCGAGAAAAGCCAAACCGACGAGTACGCCTAAAAGTCCCGCCGCTGTCAAGGCAAAGTGAAATAAAGAAGTCGCCCGCTTGCGAACCATGTTCCGCATCGCCAGCTTGACATAACTCGGTGGAGGTGCAGTGTTTGTCGGCGCTGTCGGGGTTTCGGCGGACTCTTCGGAAGCGGGAATTGCTGAGGGAGGTTGACTCATAGCGGTTAGTTTAGAAGGTTAACAAAGGGGCTGCTGAGGACAGGCTCGCCCCGATAGTAACAAATATGTAACGTTTTGTGTAGGATTTTTTAGGTTTCAGATGGTGGCGGGTCTGTTTAACGAGGATTATACCAACAGATTAATGTGCGATCGGACTGACGATCGATTCGATATTTTATCTTCATCCCCAGATACACAAGGATAAATTAAATTCCCGATCCGCGTTCCTAAGCGGTTTAACAAAAGTTTTTTAATTGTCAAGTCGCTTTTTCAAGCGACACTCACTTGAGTTAACTCACACGAGTGTCACCAGAAAAAGCGACTGTTAACCAATCGCGACCAGCAGTTATTCATAGATATAGCCACGGAAAAACACAAACAAAATTTTCCGGCTAAAGACCAAACCACAAAGTTAAATTACTCTGACAACAACATGGAAATTTCCACCTTTGAAATCCTCACAAAGCCGATCGCACCTCCGATTGGTGGCCTTGAAGCTGTTGCTCGCCGAGTCGTTCAGGGATACTTTCTCACTATCTCCAATCTCGAAGCGATCGACTTGCGATATCGGATTGAGTTTACCGTTAGCTTACCCGTGCCGGCAGATCCTAATAAAATCTTGCTCAACAACGCTTTCTTAGTTGTTGACGTTGAAGGCAATAACACTTCTGTAGCTCTGACTCAGCAGCCGGGGAAACCGAAGGTATATCGAGGATTTTTCACAATCCCCGCTCACAAAACTGCATCTGTTGAATTGTTGCCAATTCTGCCAGGAAGTTTGACCCCAGGTTTGTTAGAAGTGCGCGGATATGTCTCCTTATTTTTGCCGCCGCGCCGAAGCTTTCCGATCTCTGTACCGCAAAGCGAAAAACCTGTCAAGGTATTATTGAATCCCGAAATTCGCGGTACTTTCTTGCCGAATGAGTTCTCGCCACTAGCAGCTAAAGCTCCACTAGACTTCGATCAAATTAATTACACTTTAGCGATCGCCAGTGGAAAAGCCTTGAACGAGATTCCTCCTGAACCTGGCCAACCAATCATCATCCATTTGCCAATTGTTGCGCCGATTTTGGAAGAGTTGCGCAACGGTACTTTGGACTTGCCTAGTTTGGACGCTGACAATTCAGAAAAAGCTCAAATGCTAGTGCAACTGCTGGCCCAAATCGATACCAACGAGGTCAATTTGCAAGAGCTAAATACAGTGATGGACAAATTTGATATTCCTGTCAGAATGTCTCGCAGCTAGAACTGTTCAAGGGTAAGTAACTGTAAGGTGGGCAAGACCCACCTTACGTTTGATTACGTTTAATTACGCCCACTTATACACTCACTGAGCTTTATTCAAATGTCGAACTCATTTAGATTTCAGCCTGTTTCTTTTAGTTGGGTGGCTGTTCACCCGCAGCCCAAAGGTGTTGTTCAATTTATTGGTGGAACTTTTTTTGGTAGTTTGCCAACTCTGTTTTATCGATATTTTTTACAGCAGTTGTTTGAAGAAGGTTATACCGTAGTTGCTTTGCCATTTAGATTTACTTTTCGTCACTGGCCGATCGCTATTGGGTTATTAAAAGAGCAGGAGATACTGAGAACAGAACTGACCGAGATTGCTCAAAGATTAGGCTATGAAAGCGAAATTTATCAAGAACCATCGAGTTATTTTTGGGTTGGTCACAGTCTGGGATGCAAGTACATTGCTCTTTTAGAATTTTTAAGCGACGATCGGTATCCAAATATTGTGAATAAATTCTGCGATCGCCCTGACTACGAACGGATTCAAAGGTTAATCGAAAATCTGGGCATCGACAGACCTTCAATTAAAGGCCAGCCGTCCTTATTAATTGCTCCTGATATCAGCAATACAGAGAGCGCTATTCCAGTGCGATCGCTAGCACAATTGTTAGACAAATTCCGCTTAGGAGTGCTACCAACCAGAGAACAAACTCAATGCTTTATTGCTAATAGTTCTCTGTTTAATTTGACGGCAATAATTTCTTTCGGTAGGGATGAAATTGCTGGTTCTACCAATGATATCAACAAAAGTCCCGAACAACAAAAAAATAGCGATGTACTTTGGCTCATAGAACAGCTAAGTAATAGAAAATTGCCTTTGTTGAGCAAGGAAATAGAAGGCAAACATTTAGAGCCGATTGGCATCAAAATCGGTAATTATATTGTTGACCTCAATCCTTGGGATAAATTCATCAAACCCCTAAAAAGCAGATTTCTTGAATATTGGTCTGTTCATTTTTTGGATGCTTTGAAAAAGCGGTTAGACGCTTAACTATCAGTTGTTATTTGCGATCGCCCTTTCAATCCCCTTTCCTCCAACAAAGCATCTGCCCAAGTAGCATCTGTTTCGGACAGCGCAGGTACTAGCTCAGCCGTATAATCGATCGTAAAATCATATCCCGCGCGATCGTATACTGTATTCAGCAACGCCTGCAAATCCACAATCGGCTCGACATCGGGCGATCGCAAAGGCAAAGGAAAAGACGGAATCGCATCTGAGAGATTAAACAAGTATAAATCTGCCAAAGGTCTTTGATTTGCCCGACTCACTAAAATCCGATAACTAGCTGCAATATTATTTTCTAAAACAGGGAGAGGTTCCCAACCCCGCAACAAGTCAATTTCAACGAAATGAGTGCGGCTTCCGAATACCTTGTCTCGCTTTTCATCATACATTTTCCGCCCTTGTCCCGGACGTTTATTTGCAGGTGAAAGCACCTCAATTACTGTCACAACTTCCTTAGTGGTCATATCTATAACCTCTAAATACCCTTCTCTAACCTCCTCTGACATGGGTAATGTCACTTTCACAGGTGCGGTAGTTGGTGCGGCGACAGCGACATTAGATATAATTGAATTTCTTGGAGTGGGATTGCGCTGGATAGAAACATCGGGAATCCCTACTAAAAGAGATTGTTCCCCCTTGATTTCATAAATTCGCTTTTCAATCGCAACCCGATATTTTGGCACCAGTTGAGGAACCAATGACTCCTGAATCATACCAATCAGCAAGTGATGGACTTCTGGCCAAAAATCAGGATGTTCTAAATAAGGATTCATCCCCGGAAAAGGATTAGGCATGAGCGTACTTCCCATTTACCAATACTATTTTAGCCGATCGATTAGAAAAACGCAGACAATATCAAACTATCATCTGCGTTAATCCGCGTGCATCTGCGATTAAAATCCCCTAAAAATCGCCGTAGCTGCTAATAGCCGCCTGCAACCTCCCAATCACTTCATCAACCGAAATCGCCCCCAACTCCCCAGAAGCCCGAGTCCGAATATTCAAACTATTCGCCTCAACTTCCTTCGCACCCACAACACCCATCACCGGAATTTTATCCTTCTCAGCATTGCGAATCAACTTGCCCAAACGCTCGCTATTCTCATCAGCTTCAGCGCGAATATTTAGCCCCTTCATCTTCGCCGCCACTTCCTTCGCAAACGGCAAAAACTCGGCGCTGACAGGCAACAACCGCACCTGAATCGGCGCCAACCACAGCGGAAAATCGCCCGCATACTGCTCGATCAAAATCCCGATCAAGCGTTCCAAAGAACCGAAAGGAGCGCGGTGAATCATCACCGGACGCTTGCGAGTGCCGTCTTCAGCGACATATTCCAAATCAAAACGTTCTGGCAAATTGTAATCTACCTGAACAGTTCCTAATTGCCATTCTCTATCCAAGACATCTTGGAAAATGAAATCGAGTTTCGGCCCGTAAAAAGCCGCCTCCCCAATTCCCTCAAAATAATTCATTCCCAAAGTTTCCACCGCACGGCGGATTGCACCTTGAGCCTTTTCCCAAGCTTCATCAGAACCGATGTATTTCTCTAAATTGTTCGGATCGCGGAAACTCAAACGCGCTTTAAAGTTTTTCAGTTGCAGACTCTTGAATACTGACAGAATCAAATCCACCACATTCAAGAATTCCTGATCCAACTGTTCCGGCGTGACAAATAAGTGGGAATCATCCACCGTAAAGCCGCGCACCCGCGTTAAACCCCCCAATTCTCCCGATTGTTCGTAGCGGTAAACTGTGCCGAATTCCGCTAAGCGCATCGGTAATTCGCGATAGGAACGCAATTCGCTTTTGTAAATTTGAATGTGAAAAGGGCAGTTCATAGGTTTCATTACAAAACCCTGTTCGTTTGCTGCCGCTTCTGCATCTTCTGCCATCAGCGGAAACATATCTTCTTTGTATTTCTGCCAGTGTCCAGAAATTTTGAACAAATCGACTCTGGCAATGTGGGGAGTCACAACTTGCAAATAGCCGCGCTTGATTTGTTCTTGTTTCAAGTAATCTTCTAAAATGCTTCTCAAAACAGTGCCTTTCGGCGTCCACAAAGGCAAACCGGGGCCCACCGGATCGGCAAAAATAAATAAGCCTAATTCTTTACCTAATTTGCGGTGATCGCGCCTTAATGCTTCTTCTTTGCGGTGTTTGTATGCTGCTAGCTGTTCGGGAGTTTCCCAAGCTGTGCCGTAAATGCGCTGCAACTGAGCTTTGGTTTCGTCGCCGCGCCAGTAAGCGCCTGCTAGGCTTTCTAGCTCGATCGCCTTTGGATTCAACTCACTGGTATTATCCAAGTGAGGCCCCGCGCACAAATCCCACCATTCCTCGCCCAAATGGTAAACAGTAATTGGTTCGATCAAACCTTCTAAAATTTCTAATTTGTAAGGTTCGTTAATCTCCTTAATTCTGCGTTCCGCTTCCTCGCGGCTGACTTCTTCGCGAATTACAGGCAATTTACGGTTGATGATTTTGATCATCTCTTTTTTAATGGCTTTTAAATCCTGTTCCGTAAAAGGTTCGGGAGTGTCAAAGTCATAATAGAAACCGTTTTCAATCCAAGGGCCGATCGTCACTTGCGCCTTGGGAAATAACTTCTGCACCGCCATCGCCATAACGTGGGAGGTGGTGTGGCGAATTTTTTTTAGTGCCTCCGACTCACTCGTGCGGGGCAACTCAATTTTAACGGACTCTTCTGGAGCGGACATGGATTCTGAGCTAGACATCGGCTGAATTAGCAATTAATTTAGTGGCAGTTGCTTCTATATTACTCAGATTGCGACAGCAAGCGCCGACTTCCGGCTGGGGCACACCCTGGGAAATTACAGCAACTGCCCTGATGGTTGCCACGTTTAGTCGGGGACGCACTCCGACTCTCAGAAACCAGGTTTTTACTATTTTGGTGGGCTGTAACGAAGTATCGCCTGAAAAAACGCGGTTTCTAAACACCCATGAGCTCGCGAACTAATTTGGCAGAATTTTGCGATTTCGACTCAAAAATCGCTGCTGACACAATTAAATTTATTCACACCCACCTGCTAATTGTTGTTAAATTTTTGAATGTTTGTTAAAAATATGTTACAATTTGTAAAGACCGTCTAAGACTATAATAGATAAATAACCCATTTTTGATCCATGCTTAATTCCAACTTGCCCGAATCAGAATTGCTCAAAGCGTTACTGGAACCGCTGTTAGAGGATTTCAATTACTGGTTCGACCGATCGGCAAAGCTCTTAGAAACTGAGGAAATTCCCTTTCTCAGCGGCGAAGATCAATCTGACTTGCTGGCGCGAGTCAAACAGGCTCAGCAAGAAGTAGGCGCGGCTAAAGCTCTATTTCAAGCAACAGCAGGTCAAGTTGGCATTGAAACCGCAGCGCTGATGCCGTGGCACAGACTGCTCGCCGAATGCTGGCAAGTATCGGCGCGCTTTCGCTCATTGCAGTCAGCTCCCCCAGGAAAATAAGGAAGCGAATTCAAGTTAAACTTGCACTCAAATCCCAAACTTGTGGAAATGTGTTGGCTGACTTGACAACCTCAAACAGATTTCCCGTTAATAAGTTATTACTTGCTGAAACACATTTGTAAATTGCTGTGTGGCTGTTTAGCCCGGAGGAGAAAATAATGTTGCACCTGCTTTATATTTTAGCTTTTACCGTTCTTGCCTTTCTGGCAGTCGGTAACTTAATCCGCAGTCTCGTCACCGTAGGTATGGAGTCCCAGCGCCCTCAACAATTCAGGGCAAATAATCCCTACGCATCCTCTCCTCGATCTCAATCTGTACCGCATCCAGAACTTTTAGACGAACACGGCAACATTGTCAATGAGCCACTGTTAGTGATGCGTTCGCTGACTGTCCAAGACGCCCGCGAACAATTAGATGCTCTCTACAAATCATCTCCGGGAGGCAACGACGAAGGGGGCGAACTAGCCTGATACAACCACAGCCGCAGCATTTATACTCAGGCGCGATGCCTCAAAAAAAAATAGGACTTACACGCTCGGTGTCAGAAGCCCGGTTTATTCATACATTGTGGGTAAAAACCGGGTTTCTTCGGATCGGTCCTCAAAATAATTGGTCGTTAGTTTTTAACTAATAGCCAATTACTTGTGCTTTTATAAAGTTTAATTACCAAGTAGCTCGCTCGTCAAAAACCTATACCGATCGCACTGATATCAAATAGCTCCAGAATAGTATAATGCAAGATATCCGCAAGCGGTGCCTAACAAGTCTGAATGGTGAGAGTGCTAACGCCCGAATCCAAGCCTGAATAGATGAGTTAGCGTCAAAACCTAGACGTAAAAGCAGGTGACTTTGGGAAGATCTCAAGGTCTTGGAGCGATACCTCTGCTTAGATTCGTCTAAGTGATATTGCCAGCATGATATGACTTAAACAGTCGTGTTATGACGCATAAATGTATCAGATACTGAAAAGCGATCGATCTAAACCTCCTATCGATCCTGTTTTGTCATCGGCAAAAATGCACGTTTAAGGCTAGATGATCGTCCCTATTTCGCTACTGGCAGAACTTCTGCAAGCTTTGCCCCAACTGCGCGCACAAATTTATTTCAAATCTTCCATGACAGCCCTGTCTCACGCTATGGAAGACTTGGTTTTGGCGGGTTCCGACGCACCGCTAGTCATTGCAAGCTTTCAGCGAGAGCGCTTCTACCGCCAGGAAGCTCACCGTTACCGGCGAATGGCCTCGCGATCCTCTCAGGTATACGTGCTGGCAGCACCGGAAACTGACTTTAAAAATGCTTCGGAGTGTCACGAAACTGTGGCGTTTGCACCGGAGGACGGATTAAGTAAAGAGTGGCACTTAGTGGTGCTGGGGGAACACTACTCCACTTGCCTGATTTGTCAAGAAAAAATTGTGCCGATCGAAAACCAAGACGAGCGCGGGCCGCTGGTGATGGATCAAGCTCGCAGATTTGAAGGAATTTGGACGTTCGACCGCGAGGTAAGCTCCAAAGCTGCCGCATTGTTGCTCGATAGAATTGTCAAATATCGCCCCGAATTGGCAGAAAAGATCGATCGAGCGCGAACTACTTACAAGCTAGTCAAAACACCGAAAAAAACGAGGAAATCCGCCGCCTCCAAAGCCGCAAAACCCGACATAAGTGCGCCAAAAAACTCAAAAATTCCCAATCCAAAATTGAGCGATGCTTTTACCGAACGCTTAGTAACCTACTTGCAAGCAGGCCAGCACAAATTGCTCAAAGCATACAGCGCCATCGCCGCTCAGGAACGCAAAGAACGCCTCGTAAACTTAATTACCGCGGCAATGCGGCAGTCTCTCAACCCGCAAGAAATCGTCGAAGTTGCAGTCCAAGAACTGGGCACTGCCCTGTCGGCAAGCCGATGTTTGATTTATCGGTGCAAGGCCACAGATGTGGCGGTCAAAATCGATGGCGAGTTTTTGGCTCCGGGCGCTAGTTCCCTGCTGGATCAGACTTGGCTGTTGCAGGAAAATCAAATATGGAGCGACGCGGTGGCGCGGCAAGAGCGAGTTTACATCCAAGACACATCACAACACCCGCTGATTGTCAATACACAATACCTGGAAAAAACTGTAAAAAATTGGCAAATTGTCTCTTGGTTAATGGTGCCAGTGCTTTATCAGGGGCGGGTTTTGGGCATGGTGGAAATGCACCAGTGCCGAGCGGTTTTGCCTTGGGAAGAAGACGAAATTGCTTTAGTAGAGGCGATCGCCACCCAACTCGGAGCAGCCTTAATTCAAGCAGAAACCTACGCTCATTTAGAAGAACTAAACCAACAATTAGAAGCATTAGACCGCACTCGCAGCAATCTAATTGCCATCACCGGACACGAACTCCGCACCCCTCTTTCTACAATTCAAGTTTGTTTGGAAAGTTTGAACTCCGAACCAGATATGCCCGCTGAATTGCGGCAAATCATGTTAGAAACTGCCCTCGGCGATGCCGATCGAATGCGGAAACTCGTGCAGGATTTCTTAACTCTTTCTCACTTAGAAAGCGGGCGAGTTCAATGGAATGTAGAATCGCTGACGCTGCAAGAATGCGTTGATTTGGCCCTCAGCAGCGTGCGATCGCGCACGGTCGATCGACAGTTGCCGGAAATTATCGCCGAAGTGTCGGCAGAATTGCCTTTAGTGCAAGCTGACGGAGAGTGGTTGGTGGAGGTTCTCTCCAAACTGCTAGACAACGCTTGCAAATTTACGACACCCCAGGGAAGCGTGACTGTTAAAGCTCAATGTAACGGTTCTCGGATGGTGGAAGTGCTCGTAGCCGATACGGGGAGGGGAATAGAGGCGAACAGTTTAAAAGTAGTGTTCGATCGATTTTATCAAGAAGAAGGAGCTTTGCGTCGCAGCGCCGGCGGTACCGGTTTGGGATTGGCAATTTGCAAGCAGATTGTTGCCGGCTGGGGCGGTAAAATTTGGGTAGATTCCGCAGGAAAAGACCGGGGAAGTGAATTTCACTTTACTATTCCCACTGTTTAGACTCAATTGATAACAGTTAACCGATCGCTAATCACTGATGACTGATTACTGCAAACTACCCCTCGGTGTACCCTAAATCGGAATACCCATCGCCAACTCTGTTCCACCTTCTAGCGATGACCAATATTCCCACATTTCCAAGGTTTTTTAGTTACTATCGCAGCCATAATCAACATTTTAAATCCCGTACCTTTGCCTGCTTTAGTTGTAAAAAATGGCGCAAACAATTTTTATTGAACTAATTCCGGTATTCCCAGTTCGCCGTCAGCAATCCGAATCACAATCGTGTCGATAATTTTCTGTTATTGCTGGCAAACACCACCATATAAATTGTAATTGTATTGGGAATGTTTTCAATTTTTGGCTGGGTTTTGCCCGGATGGGATTATTCCGAAGCATCGCTAGTATTAGCAATCAAATTCATAAATATCGCAATCCTCGCATCATTTGTGAATTTTTTGCGGACTCCCAGCGGGTTCGGGGAGGGTTGGGGTGGGGTAAAAAAAATACGACTCCTGCAAAGATTGCTATATATGATTGGTCTGTCCAGAATGCCATTATAAATTTGGTAAATTACCGTAAGTCCTATAACAAATCTTTTGTAGTATGTTGGCGGCGCCGATTAACAACACTTGGAGAAAAACTGGGTTTTTTAAATAAAATATTGGCTTAAAGCCTTGGAACAAACTGAAAAAATCGGGTTTCTGAGCGTTGGAGCGCGCAAGTCTCGATCGAGTTAATCGATCGACCGAGACAGGATAGCACAGAAAAGTTTTTACGGCAGAACCCGCCTCCGCTGCCACACCCAGTCTCACCCTCAACCCTCACCCTGTGAGATAGGCCTTAAAGGTGATGTGGCTGCGCGGTGTTCAGCTTTATGATAGAAAGTATTAAAGCAGATTCAGGACGCGCTTGCCTTCTTAAACCCGGTTTGGCGACAGAATTCCTAGGGAGGCTGCCGAAAATTAATATCAGTTTAAAAAAAGAATCCAACTGTAGGTAAGCTGCAAACCCCGATAGTAATCAGTCATGCCGAATCTAAAATCTAAAATCTAAAATGGTATAAGTCTCCTGTACACAAGTCCTGAGATGGTAAAAGTCGATCGAATCTGTTGAGGCACTGCCACCGCCAGTGTTGATTCGTGAAAAGTTTAGCATCAAATGTTTCGCCCGGAAAAACTTTTTTCCAATAAGAATACTCAAACCTAGAGGGTAGGAAAATCGATTATGTCACCTACAAGCCAGATGAAATCTACTCAAGCTATGGCCAACAAGCCACAACTGCAATTAGGTTCTCAAGGTAAAGCTGTATTGGAACTCGAACAACTGCTAACGAAGTTGCAAGTTTACCGGCAGCCTGCTAAAGGAATTTTTAACAAAGCAGTTGAATTTTCTGTGAAACTGTTTCAGTTTCGGGTTTTCTTGTCGCCGGACGGCATTGTCGGGCCGCTGACTTGGCAGGCGCTTTATACTGAAGCTCCAGTTAATATGCCGGTACTCAGATTAGGCAGTTCGGGAAAAGCAGTCGCTACTGTTCAGGAAGTTCTCAAAACTTCCAAGCATTATGGCGGTAAAGTTGATGGCGAGTTTTCTACTTTGACCGAGAAAGCTGTTCGCGCATTTCAACAAAGCTTTGGCATTCAGGCCGACGGGATTGTCGATCGAGAAACTTGGACTGCTTTGAGTCAAATTCCGCGCGGCTATGACCCTAATTGGTTCTTGACTTAAGGTTGACGCGGTAAATTGTTCGATCGTGTCTGGGGGGTAATTGGGGGAATGTGCGATTATTCGGGTGCGCCACAAGCACCCGAATAATTGCTGTTTTTTTTTGATTATTTTTTCGCGATTCGTGCTGATTAATTCTGTTTTCTAACTTTGGTGGAAATTAGCAATTATCAATTATCAACTACTAATTATTAATTATCTGAAAAGATCGATCGCCCAAAAACTGTTAACTTTCCTTACAATTTCGACAGCCGTGTCGCGTCATGATGATACGATGCCGTAAAAATCCTTTGGATATGTTTATGGCAGAAGAACTCACTGGACAACCCCCTCTTTTCGGCGGCAGCACCGGCGGCTTGCTGACCAAGGCGCTAGTTGAAGAGAAGTACGCGATCACTTGGACTAGCCCCAAGGAACAGGTGTTTGAAATGCCGAGTGGCGGCGCTGCAATTATGCGTCAAGGCGACAACTTGCTGCATCTTCCCCGGAAGGAGCAGTGCATCGCTTTGGGCGGGCAGCAACTGCGGGCAAAATTCAAAATCACGAACTACAAAATTTACCGCGTCTTTCCTGACGGTTCTACTGAGTACCTGCATCCCAAGGATGGCGTGTTCCCTGAGAAGGTGAACGAAGGTCGTCCCTACAACGGTAAGATTGACCGCAATATTGGCAGCAATCCCAATCCGGCTAAGCTCAAGTTCAGCGGTAAGAAGACTTTCGATCCTTAGACGATGAGTTCATGGCTGAGCAAAACATAGGTAATATTCCCTGTAAGGCTCAGCTTGTAAACTTGTTTTTGCAGTAGTATTCTGGCGCGGGAGGCTAAGCCCGCAGCGCCCAAATACTACTGCAAACTTCTAATCTTATTAAAAGTTAATCGTTAAATTAAAAATGAATGTCGCAATCAGGCGAGCGGAGCCTTCTGATATCGATGTTTGCGCTCGCATTAATTATGAAGCTTTTAAAGATATTTCCGATCGCCACCAATTCCCTCCTACAGATTTTCCGACGCTGGAGTTTTCAACTGAAATTATTGGTTTTCTGATCGAAAGTCCGTTGTTTTTTGACATAGTAGCCGAGAGTTCCGGTGCCGTTGTCGGCTGCGGATTTATGGACGAACGCAACCCGATTCGCGGTATCGGGCCCGTCAGTGTCGATCGAACTTTTCAAGGCCGCAGCACGGGACGGGAAATCATGAAAGCTTTGCTGGAACGCGGACAGGACGCTGTGGGCATCCGTTTGGTTCAAGAATCTTTTAATATGGCGTCGCTGTCGCTGTACGCTTCTTTGGGTTTTGAGGTGAAGGAACCTTTCGTGTTAATGCAGGGCAAGTTTCGCAGCCAGCCGCAGCATGGGTTTGAGGTGCGACCGATGGCTAGTGAGGATGTTGGTGAATGTGCCGCTTTGTGCGAAAAACTGTGCGGGTGCGATCGAACTTCGGAGATTGAAGAGGCCCTGAATGACTTTTCTGCCTTCGTTGCCTGCCGGCAAGGTCAGATTGTGGCCTATACTTGTGCGGTGTCTGCTTTGAGCCACAGCGTCGCCCAAACTGAAGCGGATATGCAGGCTTTGCTCTTGGGGGCTGCTGCGTACATTTCAGAAGAATTGCTTTCTTTTCACTTGCCGCTGAGGTATGCAAGTTTGTTTCGCTGGTGCTTGCAAGAGGGGCTGCGTGTCCTCAAGCCGATGGCGGTGATGGCAGTTGGCGAGTATCAGTCGCCGGAGGGATGTTGGTTTCCGTCTTTTGCTTATTGAGTACCAAGACGGTTAGGGCGCTTTTAATCGCTGAAATTATTGCCCGGATTGCATTTTCCTTCTTCTTTCTTCCTTCTTCCCTCTTCCTTCTTCCCTCTTCCTTCTTCCTTCTTCCTTCTTCCTTCTTCCTTCTTCCTTCTTCCTTCTTCCTTCTTCCTTCTTCCCTCTTCCTTCTTCCTTCTGATATATATGATATTCCCCGATTTCTCACAATTTTCGGAACTGGCGAAACAAGGAAATTTTGTACCCGTGTATCAAGAATGGGTTGCTGATTTGGATACGCCGGTGTCTGCGTGGTATCGGGTTTGTGCGGGTCAACCTTACAGTTTTCTGCTGGAGTCGGTGGAAGGTGGGGAAAAACTCGGGCGTTATAGTTTCTTAGGGTGCGATCCGCTGTGGATTTTGGAGGCTAAGGGCGATCGCACAACTCAAGTTTACCGCGACGGTTCCGAAAAAGTATTTACGGGCGATCCGTTTGCGGCTTTAACTGAATGTTTGCAGTCTTACAAACCCGTCAAATTGCCGCAGTTACCGCCGGGAATTGGCGGGCTATTCGGTTTTTGGGGTTATGAGTTAATTAAGTGGATAGAACCGCGAGTTCCGGTGCATCCAGCCAGCGAGAATGATTTGCCGGATGGGTTGTGGATGCAGGTTGATAATTTGCTGATTTTCGACCAGGTGAAGCGAAAAATTTGGGCCCTCGCCTATGCGGATTTGCGCGAGGTTGGCGTTGATTTGGCGGAGGCTTACGGGCAAGCGTGCGATCGGGTTTCTCGGTTAGTTGATAAGCTGCAATCGCCACTTTCCCAGCAATCTACTCTCATAGAATGGACACCTCCCAATAACGGGCAAGATGCCCGTTCGACAACAGGAAATACAGAATTGGCTTACACGAGCAATATTACCCGTGAAAAGTATTGTGCCAATGTTTTAAAGGCTAAGGATTATATCAAAGCGGGAGATATTTTTCAAGTAGTTATTTCCCAGCGTTTGGAAGCTGAATACAGCGGCGATGCTTTTGCACTTTACCGCTCTTTGCGTCTGATTAATCCTTCTCCGTACATGGCTTATTTTAATTTCAGAGATTGGCAGATTATCGGTTCGAGTCCCGAGATTATGGTGAAGGCGGAAAATACTGCTGACGGCAAGAAGATTGCAACTTTGCGGCCGATCGCCGGCACTCGCCGCCGGGGTAAAACTCCTCAAGAAGATGATGCTTTGGCTGCTGAATTGCTGCAAGATCCGAAGGAAATTGCGGAACACGTCATGTTAGTTGATTTGGGCAGGAACGATTTAGGCAGAGTATGCCGAAACGGTACTGTAAAAGTTGACGAATTAATGGAAATCGAGCGTTATTCTCACGTCATGCACATTGTGAGCAATGTGGTGGGAGAATTGGCTGAGGATAAGACAGCTTGGGATTTGTTGAAAGCTGGTTTTCCTGCGGGTACGGTTAGCGGTGCTCCGAAGATTCGGGCGATGGAAATTGTGCACGAGTTGGAAGGTTGTCGCCGGGGGCCGTATTCTGGGGTTTACGGGTATTATGATTTTGAGGGGCAGTTAAATAGTGCGATCGCAATTCGGACTATGGTTGTTCGTTCTCAAGGAGGCGATAAACATTCGGTTTCTGTGCAAGCAGGCGCTGGTTTGGTCGCTGATTCTAACCCCGATATGGAGTACGAAGAAACTCTCAATAAAGCCAGGGGAATGTTAGAAGCAATTCGCTGTTTGAAGTAGCAAGTTAAAAACTTCTTTTCTAATGCTCGGCGGTTGAAACCGCTGCTACACAAACTACTGTTGAACGAGGGAAATGTGAATTTTTATATAGTTGACGTGTTTGCGGAGTCAAAATATGCTGGCAATCAACTAGCAGTATTTTGCGGGGCTGAAGTTGCCGAACTATCTGAGGCCCAAATGCTGCTGATAGCGAGGGAAATCAATTATTCAGAAACTACGTTTATTCGATCGCCCGATCCGCGAGATGGCGGCTATGACGTGCGGATATTCACGCCCAAGAAGGAATTGCCCTTTGCCGGTCATCCGACTTTGGGGACTGCGTTTGTGTTGCAGCAAGAGATTATTCGCGAAAAGGTCGATCGAGTAATTCTCAATCTAGCCGTCGGTCAAATTCCAGTTACTTTTAATTATCACAATGAATCGGCAGATATTTTGTGGATGCGACAAAACCCGCCTAGTTTTGGTCAAGTTTTATCAGCCGAAAGTCTGGCAAATGTCCTGAATTTAGAACCAGATGAAATTGATCCAAACTTCCCAATTCAAGAAGTTTCGACCGGAGTGCCGTTTATAATTGTCCCATTAAAAACTCTCGCGTCGCTCAAAAAAGCTCAAGTCAACTTAGATAAATATTTTGATCTAATTGATAGAATGGAAGCAAAAGAAATTTTGATATTTTGCCCAGAAACTTACAGCGACGTTAATGATTTAAGCGTCCGAGTTTTTGCCCATTCATTAGGAATTCCTGAAGATCCGGCGACAGGCAGTGCTAACGGCTGTTTGGCTGGATATTTAGTAGAATATGCTTATTATGGGGCAGCAAAGATTGATGTCAGAGTTGAGCAAGGTTATGAAATCGATCGACCTTCTTTGCTGTTGTTACAAGCAGCCCAAAATGAAGGGGAAATAGCAGTTTTGGTTGGTGGTAAGGTGGTGATGGTTGCTAAGGGAGAATTTGTATAGAATATTTAAGGGGAAATTATTAACCGCAGATACACGCAGATCTACGCAGATCTACGGAGATATGTACAGCTAGATTTAGATGCTTGTTTGGCGATCTAGATGTTACAATATTGCTAATATGAGCTACCTCATATTCCTCGATCCGCGTGATTGTTACGCTACAAAAGTCATCCGTACCACATACTGTTTAATGCTTCCAACATTTTCGCGGACTTTAAATGTATCCCCTGAGGCTTCTGAAGCCCTGCTTTCACTTCCATTAACCAGCTTTCTCGATTCACCGGAATTCAAGCAACTCTTGGGAAGCCTGGATAGTCGGTTGCTAAAAGAAACTTTGCCAACTGCTGGAACTGTTTTAGCTCAAAAGCTTCCGCTTTTTTACGATTGGTTGCAAACAGAACTAGGAATTAAAAACGTCCCTGACAGTCCCGATCATGCTACGAAATGGGTAGTCGGTTTTTTGAAGAATCAAGAAAGTTTAACTCGTTTAGTCGATCTGCACAAATCAATTCCTAGATCGTCATTAGAGCGATCGATCCCTCGTTTAGTTAGCGCCTTTGATGAAGTTCAACCCATCGCCGTAAAGCAAGAATGGGAAAAGGCGATATCGGCACTTTGTCTGGTTCTCGCCGTCGCAGCGCGGGAAAATCAGCCATCTGCAGCCTGAAGCAATTCTGTCTGAGTTTACACAAAGCGGTTTTTTCGGAAAACTTGCAATTGAGTGCGATCGATCTGAACGACTACCGGCCGCCGCTTGTTCAGGACGATCGCATTGTGTCTGTTTACCAACAGCAACTGAGCCAATATTGCCACAATCGCGCGCCTTTTGAGAAACTTGCCTTCAAAACGCGCCATTCGGACGATCGCCTCTTCGATTTTATAACAACAGTTGTTGCCTTTGGGGGAAATCACAAAAATCCTTCCCGGTATGTAATCGCCTTCATTTGCCCAGAAAGCATACCTTTCGCCTAAAGTAAAATAGTGAAAAACATTGTTAGCGGTGGAAGTTTTAGCTAACTTTTCCGAAACGCCCAAAGAATTAAAAATTACAGTCGATCTAATATAATCCGGGTATTTTGCTGCTATTTGCTGAGCAACTTTGCCGCCCAAACTTTCTCCGATGACATCCGGCGGATTTCCGCTGTGAAATTGCTGCTTTATCCAATCAATAGCACCCGCAGTTTGCGCCGATTTTAACTGGCGTTCTAGTTTTGCCATAAATACATCGGGCGTATCTTCCAAAACGCGCTCGAAAGGATACCAAGAACCGTATCCGCGAATCACCATAACAGGCGGATTTTTGCCAGAAATGGGAACGCGACTTTCAGCATAAAAACCAGTGCGAGAGTCTTCAAACACTTTTTCTATGATATAATTTCCATCAATAACTTGCCCTTGCTCGTGCCGGATGTAAATTGAAGGGTTATTGGGTTTAAAAGTATCGTGCAGTTGGGGTTTTGCAAACTTTTCGTAGAGGGAATCTAGCAAGTGCCTTCCCGTTTGGCGATCGACAAAATCCAATTCAGTTCCTTTCATTATCTGGTAGGGGCGGGTTTTACCAACAATATTTAATTACTATAAACAATCTACATAAACCCGCCCCCACACAACTGATCGCCCACATCAACTTTTAGTTATATCAAATGCGAAAAATGTACATCGGGATTTATCGTTGGGCGAGGGCGGGTTTTATAGATTGTCAATGATTGGCAAATATTGTCTGTGAAACCCGCCCCTACCAAATCCGCCAAATGTACATCGGGATTTATCGTTGGGCGAGAGGGCGGGTTTTATAGATTGTCAATTAGGCGTTGCTGGATACAGGTATGAATTCAAGATTTCGCAATTGCTATAAGCCCGCTTGAGGGTGAGTTTTGTAACTTCCGATAAAAGGTGATTCATACCGTGAATCAGCAACGCCGTCAATTATTAGCAAATATTCTATGCGAAACCCGCCCGCCCTTAGCAAATCACGTTTACAAAACTCGCAACGTGCTAGCAATACTATGGACTGCTTCCATCGCGCGAATTTCATCTAGTGCTTGTTGAAAATTACCTTCCCTAACATCGTGAGTCACGACTACAATTTCTGCTAAATCGTCGTGAATCCCCGTTTGCACAATTGATTCCAAACTAACTTTGTGATTGCCGAAACAAGTGCCGAGTTTGCCAATTACCCCCGGAGTATCGCGCGTCAGAAAACGGGCGTAAAAGCGAGTAACAAGTTCCTGCATCGAAGCAATTTTGCAGTAGTGTTGGTGACTGCAACTAAGCAAAGGATGAGGAATCGGAACAGTTTCGGTTTTCAGGATGGCCGCCACATTTATAATGTCGGATACTACGGCGCTAGCTGTGGGTCCCGCACCCGCGCCGCGCCCGTAGAGCATCAATTGCCCGATCGGCTCTCCTTCCACTAAAATTGCATTGTAAACCCCGTTAACACTCGCCAGCGGATGAGTTTTCGGCACAAAACTAGGATGCACTCGAATTGACAGCAGTTCGCTTTCTCCCTCCGCTTGCTTGCCATTGTAGCGGGAGGTTTCTTGAGCAATAGCCAACAATTTAATCACAAATCCCAGCTTGTCGGCGTAGTTAATATCAGCCGCACTAACTTTTCTGATACCTTCGCAGTGAACATCTGCTAATTTGATGCGTCCACCAAAAGCTAGCGAGGCTAAAATAGCAATTTTATCGGCCGCATCTAATCCATCTACATCTGCTGTGGGGTCAGCTTCAGCATAACCTAATTGCTGGGCGTCGGCGAGCACTTCGGCAAAGTCTGCGCCTTCTGTTTGCATCCGCGTCAGGATGTAATTAGTTGTGCCGTTGACGATGCCGGTGACAGTTTGAATGCGGTTTGCACCTAAAGATTGTTTGAGGCTTTGAATGACCGGAATGCCGCCGCCGACAGCAGCTTCTAGCATTACGTAAACGCCTTTTTTGTTGGCGGCCTCGAAGATTTCATTTCCGTAGCGGGCGATAACTGCTTTGTTGGCAGTGACGACGTGCTTGCCGCTGGCAATAGCTTGCAGAATGAGCGATCGCGCCGGTTCCAATCCGCCAATCAATTCTACTACAATATCAATTTCCGGGTCAGTTGCGATCGCTTCTAGGTCAGTTGTCAGCACATTTTCTGGCAATTGTAAAGACCGAGTTCGAGAAATATCGCGCACTCCCACCCGATAGATTTCCAATTCCTGCAACAGCGGATGGCGGCCATCTGGGGAGAGCAAAATCTCTGCTGTTCCCGCGCCAACTGTACCCAAACCTAACAAACCAATTTTGAAAGCCACGACTTTGACCCGTAGAAACTCAATTAAGCCACAACCATTGTAGGCTATTCCCGTACCGTAGCAATCAAAATAGTATTGTAGGGTACGCATTCAGTACCTTACAAGTCGGATACAATTGCCCTAAAAACAATTGTAGGGCGAGCCAAGCCCACCCTACAAATCAGATTAAATCAGGTAACAGATTAATAAGTTTCAACGTGCCAACGGTGCTCTTTCTTCAACTGTTTCTGATAGCCAGCCCAGTCAACGCCGTACTTGCTAGAAGCAGCCGACATTCCCTCATCAATTCCGCCTTCCATACCCTTCAAACCGCAGATATAAGTGTGAGTATTTGGTTTTTGAACCAATTCCCACAATTGGTCTGCGTTCTCTTGAATCCGGTTTTGAATGTACATCTTGCCGCCGTCAACATTTTTTTGTTCGCGGCTGATGGCATAAGTCAAGCGGAAATTATCGGGGAATTCTTGTTGCAATTGCTCCAACTCTTCCTTATAGAGAATGTTGGGAGTGTAAGCAACTCCAAAGAACAGCCAAGCTAAACCTTTGAACTTGTAATCTGGATTGTTTTCTTTAAACATCCGCCACAAATAAGCCCGGAAAGGAGCAATACCCGTACCGGTAGCCATCATAATCACGGTGGCTTCCTCGTCGTCAGGCAATAACATTTCCTTGCCTACAGGGCCGGTAATTTTGACATCATCTCCAGGTTGCAAACCGGTGAGAAAAGTCGAACAAACACCAAAGACTTTTTCGCCTGTTTCTGGGCTTTTGTACTCTAGGCGGCGGACGCACAGAGAGACTGTTTTGTCGTCTACATCGTCTCCGTGACGGGTGGAGGCGATCGAATAAAGGCGAATTTTGTGAGGTTTGCCGTTTTTATCAGTCCCATCGGGAATAATCCCGATACTTTGACCTTCGAGATAGTGTAACTTGCCTCCAGAAATGTCAAATTTGACGTGACGGACTGTACCCTCGCCGCCTTCTCTGACCATTTCTTCTGTAGAAATGCACTTACCAATATAGGGATTGGCCGGCTTGTAGATGTTAACAGGAACCTGAACTTTTTCCTTGGCTTGAGTCATGGGCTTAGTTTTTTCTCCAGATTTCTGACTCTGTAGCCCTGCTTCTGGTGCGACTTTGCCATTATTAGTTTCGGGAGCGCTGTTTGAGGGGCGGATGCTGATGATTTTGCCACCCATGCGAGCAATTCTGCGCATTTCCTGATTCATGCGCTCGTAGGGCACGGAGATAAATACGCTGCCGCTACGGCGAATCGGGTTACTTGTTTGGTCAGTTGCTTCGCTCTGACGCATACCCTCCACTTCGTAGACAAAGATGCGGCTGCCTGATTCTGAGTTTGCCGCAACACCAGATATGCTTGGGCTGTACATTTGTTGATTTTCCTTCACGATACAGAGTTATAAAGAAAGAGAATGTGACGTTAGACTCAATTTACTTTTTTCTTAAGGCCATCGGGACTAATTGGCCGCGCCAATTTTTGGGCCTCGCCACGCCGGCAGGAGTGTTGAAGTTGCGATCGCTCGCGTATCCAATCCCTACTAGCCGAACGCCGCGCTCACCGAGCCCTCTTGCGTTCGGCTGTTGACCTATAGCTATTGTTGTCTGCGTACTGCAAATATTTTACCCGATCGGGGGATCTGCCCCGATAAGTCGTTCTGATTTGGGGATTCGGGGACAGGATTCGAGGGGGAGGGGTAGAAGGTAGAGGGTTCGAGGATTTGACTCTAGGGGGAATAGGGGATTGAAATATACAATTTAAATGCAGTACAGCCTAAAGGAGGATTTCACCAGCTAATGAGGTTGAGCTTGTAGGGGGCCGATGCATTCTGGTAAGATTAACCACTAAAGTTAGTATTAATTACTTGCGTTGAAGATTGCTTGGGTCTTCCCGGGCAGGCAGTCAACTGACTGCTGTATGCTGGTGAGAACTCCATCGTCTCGGGGTAGCAAAGCCGCACAAAGCCTGCTTGTCGCTATCTGGGGACTGAAATTTTGTGGAATCTAGACTTGAGTTAGTTAGTAAACAGTGATTTTGTTAGAGGGAAACTATGACCAGTAAGCCGGATCGCGTGGTTTTAATTGGCGTTGCCGGAGACTCCGGATGCGGAAAATCTACTTTTTTGCGCCGATTGACAGATTTGTTCGGGGAAGATTTCGTTACGGTAATCTGCCTTGACGACTATCATTGTCTCGATCGCAAGCAGCGCAAGGAAACAGGGATTACAGCCCTTGACCCGAGAGCGAACAATTTTGACCTGATGGCCGAGCAAATGAAGGCGCTCAAAGAAGGTCACGCGATCGACAAGCCGATTTACAACCACGAAACCGGTCTGCTCGATCCTCCTGAGCGGGTAGAGCCGAATCACGTGATTGTGATTGAAGGGCTGCATCCCCTTTACGACGAGCGAGTTCGATCGCTCCTCGACTTCAGCGTCTACCTCGACATCAGCGACGAGGTAAAAATTGCTTGGAAAATCCAGCGCGACATGGCGGAACGGGGCCACCGTTACGAAGACGTGCTGTTTGCGATCAATGCTCGCAAACCGGATTTTACCGCCTACATCGACCCGCAAAAGCAATATGCTGATGTGGTAATTCAAGTGTTGCCGACCAACTTGATCAAAGATGACAAGGAGCGGAAAGTTCTGCGCGTGCAGATGATCCAGCGCGAAGGCATCGCCAATTTTGAGCCTGCGTATTTGTTTGACGAAGGTTCAACAATTAACTGGGTTCCTTGCGGTCGCAAGCTGACTTGTTCCTATCCCGGAATTAAGATGTACTACGGGCCCGATGCTTTCTACGGTCACGAAGTCTCGATTTTGGAAGTAGATGGTCAATTCGAGAATCTCGAAGAAGTTATTTACATCGAAAGCCATTTGAGCAAGATTTCTGCGAAGTATGAAGGCGAGTTAACTCACCTGTTGCTCCAGCACCGCGAATATCCTGGTTCTAACAATGGAACTGGTTTGTTCCAAGTGTTAGTGGGATTGAAGATGCGGGCGACTTACGAGAAGTTGACCGCAAAAGAAGCGAAAGTTGCTATGAGTGTTTAGAACGCAGACATGAAAGATTTGAGAGGCGCGATCGCGCCTCTTTTTTTGTGGGAAAATGAACCGCAGAGGGCGCAGAGGGCGCAGAGTAGAGTTAGGGGAGGGTGTTTGCAAATAGAGAGGTTAAGAAGGTTTTTCCGGCTTCATGGAGGTCGCTATCTAGGGAAAAAGTTAGACTGCGAACTCGAATATCGTCATTTTTTATATCTAGTGGCTGTTTGAGGTTTTGCGGGTAGACGAGAATTGCATTTTGGCAATTTAAGGCATTTGCGTAAGCAACTATTTGATGACGGTCATCACTGCCTACTTTATCGGGAGCTTTGTATTTTGTATCGATGACGTATTGGACTTTTTTTGTTTCACTATCGCACAGCAGTAAGTCAATCCGATCGAAATAGTTTTGATCGTGGGTGACTCGGTGTTGTTGTTTGACAAAAAAGCCTTTTGGTGTATTTGCTTTGAGCCATTCAGCCACAAATTGTTCATATAAATTAGCCATGTCTATGAGAAAAGGGAGCATTTCGCGATCGCCACTTTCGTGACTAGGCCCTGTGTTATCTAAAAAGAATCGACATAAGGCGTGTAAAAGTTGATAATCTTGATTCAAACGGTGATAATTTCTATCAATACAAGCTTCTGATTTAAAAGGTGTTAATGTAACAAATCCTTGGAGTGCGTGAAAGGCTTTTCGCACAGTGGATGAAACAGATTCACGGCACAAACCGCTGCGGCCAATGATGAAGAGTGTCCAAGCGAGTATTTGATTGTCTTCGATATCGCCTGTTTGTTCGTTATAGTGGCATTTTAGTTTAACATCCCAAGGTTTTTGCAGGGCTGACCGCAAATCGACGCGGCCGCGAATGTAGGCGAGTCTTTCGGTTTTGGATAAGTAATCGCGATATAATCCTTTGCGGCAGCGTTCTAGAATTTTTTGGGCAAGAATGTTAGCTAATCTCTCGTAACTTTCTTGTAAAGATTGGCACTGAATCGATCCTTGGGGAAATTTTATCTTAAGGTTGTAGGCATAGTCAATCATTCCGAAGAGGTTGTTTATGGGAACCTTTGGCCGGATGGCAATGTGAAATTCTGGAGTGATTGGAATGTTGCCAACTCTGCCTTTAGATTTTAAGTGCCATTGATATTTTGTTTTAAAGTTGGGAAATTCTATCTCGATTTCCTTAGCATAATTATGGTATATTTTCTGTCCTACTGATTCTGGGATTGAGTCTTGTTCAAAAGTTGCTAATAGATATTCTTTAAGTTCGATAATTCGGCGGGATTCTGGTTTCATAATTGTGGTGGATGCGGTAACGCCACCGTATCAGCGTTAATGACGGCGTTAGATTGTCAATAGCCCAATTTATTCTTGATATTCTCCCAAAGAAACTCGTCCATTTTTTCCAGGTTATCAAAGAAGTATTCTTCGAGGTATGGCTCAATTTCCATTTCCCAAATATCTTGGATATCTTCAGCTAAGGTTTTTGTCAAAAAGAAGGAGATTCCTAATTCATAGTGTTTGTTGTTAATTGCGCGATTGACATCTTCTAGAATGTTAGTTAATTTATCAACTGGAAAACCTGTTTCCTCTCTCTGGTGATACTGTCGCAGGACTTCATAATTAGGATAAACGGGAATGAATGCGAAGCGGCGGCGGAGTGCGTTATCGACTAAGGCAATAGAACGGTCTGCGGTGTTCATTGTGCCGATAATGCGGACATTCGTAGGGATTCTAAACTTTTGACCGCTGGCTAGTGTAATAAAGCGTTTTGTGTCCTGTCGGTCATCTAGGAGATACATTAACTCGCCAAAGACTTGAGATAAATTTGCGCGATTAATTTCATCAATAATGATAACACAAGTGTCTTCACAGACTTCGGCTTTTTCGCAGAATTCTAGGAACCTACCGGGAACTATTGGGTAAGTTAATTGCCCATCTTGACTTTGGGGGCGGAGGCCTTGAATAAAGTCTTCATAAGTATAAGCTGGATGAAATTGGATAATGTCTGAAAAACCGTCACCGCCACCGATTAAGTGTTGGGCGAGTTTTTGAGCAAGGAAGGTTTTTCCGGTTCCGGGTGGGCCTTGGATGATGGTTTGGCCTTTGCGGTTAATGGTGTGTATCCATTGGGCTAGTTGGGTTGTTTTAAAACCAGTAGTTTGTGAAATTGCTTCTAGTTGATGCACTGGATTAAATTCCTTTTCATATACTGAAAGATATTCCCGAATATAAAGGAGTAAGGTGTCATTTTCATAATCCAAAGGACGCTCATCATACCAAGGATCATGACAATCATCATAACAAGACATCAACAATAATGGAAATACCTTTTTAAAGGTTTGTGCTATTTGATGAATTAACTGTTTGGCAGAATATCCTAATATTCCTTCTGCTTCAAGTGAGATAGCAACCTGAATATTAGTAAATTTTTTTCTAACTTTAGGGACTCTAGGGGGGGATGTTGTTTGCCAGTAAAAGCAAATATTTTCTAATAATTCATAAATTGTTTTTTGAGTTTTCATTATTATACTACTAAATTCCGCTGCCTCGGAATTACCACGAATTATTTTTAAGATCAAAGAGCAATGATGTTTATTTGGAAGTTTGTAACGATCGAGGATTTCTCTAGCACCTAGTTTGTCCCTCAAAAAACATTTATAATTGTTTAACATATCAACTAAATAGTAATTGTGGACTTCAAATCCAAAAATTAACTTGTGGTTTTCAAGTCTTAGCATTAACTGAGATCGATCTAGAGAATTGAAATCGTTACAATCCAACGCTATATTGTAAATAATTGGTTGCGAACGGTCTTTTTCAGTGAAATATCCAAACCTATCCCACCTGATATTAATATTTTTTTTGATATAATCAGGCAATAACTCTTCCACGTGGCTGAAGATATACTTTAATGGCTCTTCTACATCTTTCAAGAAATCTTTTTTGTGTGCAATGTAAAAACTTGAGCTGGGATTTTCATTAAATTGTGCCAATAGGTTAAATGTGTTTTCTGAAAAAGGACATTCAGGATGTACAAAAACTTTTTCCATTTTTTCTGTATGTTTAAGGTGACTCAATTGTTGTTCTTAAATTATTGTAGCCGATCGCCCTTCCCGACACCAGATATCTGAGATGCGATCGCACCCCCCATCCTTACCCTCATCAATTGCCCTGCCAAACCAGTAACACTGGCAAAACCTCTAACAACAGTTGCCGGAAAAGTTAAAACTGTGTCGAAACTATCTAAACGTGCTATATTCAACTCCGTAAACCCTGAACTGCCCTTTCAGGTATTGCAAATTTATAAACGAGTCAACTGAATGCTCTCTACTTTCAAGAAATTAGCTTCAATTGCAATCTTCTTTGTCGCAGTAAAACTTTTAGTTAACTATCCCCCTTTCAGAGAAGCAGAAAATTATATCGCAAATAGAAACCCAGCAAGTGCCACCTTAGACAATGGAACTCTGCACCAAAAATCCAGCAGTCCGCCTCCCGTACCTCGCAAAAAATCACCGGAGCAAAAGTTCGATGTAGTAGTGTATGGCGATGAAGTACCGGGGATATGTGCGGCGATATGGGCTAAGAAAACTTTAGGCGCAAAGGGCAAAGTTGCGATCGTGCGATCGAACTACAGAAGTGCTCCTTTGGGCGGCTTACTCACTCGCGGCGGTTTAGCTTACATCGATTTAGATAAAATCCCCGATTGGTACCGCCAACCCTACGCCCAATGTTTTAAGGAATTCTTAGATAAAGCGAATGCGCGCGAATCTTGCTTAGACCCAAAAAGGGCAGATCAAGCTCTCCGGCAAATGCTTTCAGCAGCAAAAGTCAGAGTAATTTCCAACTCAACTCTTACTCCCCACGTCGTAGATAAAAAAATTGAATATGCCGAAGTAAAAGGCAGCAATCTAATAATTAAAGCCAACTCTTTTATTGACGTAACTCAAGATGCCGAATTCGCCAGAAAAGCAGGGTTATCTTATTATACAGGATATGAATCTCAAAATATAAAATCCAAAAATGAAACTTTAGCTGTCTCTGTAGTTCCGAGAATTACGGGTATAACGATGTCCGAATTCCGCAGCATAGAAGATGAAATTCTATACAATCGGCCTTTGGTAAAAAAGATTAAAGACAGCATTATGAAATCTAAAGATCCGGCTAGTACAAAATTCTGGATGAGGAATTTCTGGAGTACGATTTATCAGCCATATACAGACGGCTACGACATCAGAAGCGTAGCTATAGGAGCAGCGTATCACATAGACAGAAATCTGCCCTTTAGCCAAAATAAAGGATTCTTTTTTGATAAAGGCAATGTCTGCGTTTATAACAAAAATGTGCTCTCCTGGAACGGGTTTCTGTTTAAATACCAAGTTGACCAAATCATGAAGATGGAAGCTAACGGCAGAAAACCGACTCCTGAGATGATTAGAGAAATGTCATTTCTCCAATACTGGCTACAAAAGAAATCTGGTAAAGATGTGAGAGTATTTATTCCAGACGAGGTTTATATCAGGCAAACTTTGAACGTTCGCGATGTGGTAGATCCGCTGACGGGGCAGGAGATTATCAAAGGGGGAACTGCACCCGAAAAGTCGATCGGCAGTTTTTCTTACGATTTCGATATGCGGGGCGGAGTCAAGAATTTATCTGCGAGAATTCCGCCGCTCCCAGTGTATAATTTCGGCATAGAAAACGCTTTGGCTAGCAAAGTCAAGAATTTAGCCATTGTCGGGCGATCGTCCGGTTATGTGGGTATGGCTGTATCCGTCGGGCGAATTGCGACGGTGAATATTTATCAAGGACAAGGTGTCGGCGTGGCCGCTGGTTTGGCTAGCAAGTTCGGGGTGCCGCTGAATACGATTACTTCGGCTGAAACGAAAAAAACTCTGGAGACTTTAACGGGGAAAACGACGTATTTGTCAGGGAGAGATACGAGTTATGGAGTGGATTATAAGGAGGTGAAATAGATATTAATGAGGATTTAACCGCTATTATTTATTGTGGGGTATGAACTATGAGGAGGTTTTTGGGGAATGTTATCAGAATGCTCGGCAAATGGCTGCGATTGAAACGGGGTTGGAGTTAGAGGTTTTTCCGATTGGGTCACCGTTTGGTGCTGAGGAGGTTTTAGCTGTTGATTTTTTACCTTTGAGTGAGGGGGAGTTAGCTAGTAACAAGTAGATAAGATCCCTGTACAGCCACTCAAAATATCAGTGCGACTGCCACACTCCAGTGTTTTGTGGGCTTTCTAGGAGAAATAACAAGAGCAGAATTTGAGCTTCACTATAGGAATTATCGCGAAGCCTTTTATCAAAAGCAAGAAATTTTCTCAAACAAAAACTTGCTTCCTTATAACGTTTCATTCCGAATAATATTTTTGCTTTATGATACCAAATTCCTGGCTCTTTGGGCGCCATCTTAATCGCTTCGTCAAAAGCTTTTAAGGAAGTGAAGTAGTCTCCTGCAAGATACTTAGCGTAAGCTAAGTTTACCCAATCTGCTGCTGTAGGTTCAGTGGGTATCAAAGAAATGTCTGGCAAATTTTCTAAATAAGCATTAACTGGAATCCCCCAACCAAATTTGGTGATAACGCTACTTCTATACCGCTTTTGAGCTTTTTCTACCTGTGATTGTTGTCTCTGGGATAGTTCCCCTGGACTAAGGGCAGCCAGTCTAGGAACTTTATCGTCACCAAGGCCGTGAACAGCAATTACTTTACCATCAGGTGTCACTACCGCCCCACCACTCATTCCACCAACAGTCCTAGCATTGTAAGCGACTTTATAACCCTGCTCAAAGCCCCTATCATCAATATAATCTACTTTTCCCGGAACCCATTCAAATTCTAAGGAAATTTCCTTACTAACAGGGTATCCAGCAATAAACACTTCATCACCTTCTTTAATAGTGTCGAAATTTTTAAACTGAAGAGCTTTATAAGGACAGCCACCCTTTCCAATATAAAAAGTGACCACTGCTAAGTCTAATTTAGGTAGCTGTTGGACGTTGGAAGCAGACCAAACTTTGTTGTCATAAGTTTGAATCTCAAGATTTATCTTGATTAGAGTTTTCGAGGTTTTATTGTCTAAGTTAGGAATTAAATCTTTGCTCGAAGCCACTACATGAGCAGCAGTCAAAACTGTACAAGCATTTTCAGTACCTTGAATAAAAAAGCCCGTTCCGTGTTGCTCTCGCAGATCCAGCTTTTGACTCTGGATAATAACCGAACTCTGCTTTATCTTTTGTTCTACCCTTTCAACAGGCTCTCCCTGAGTGCAGCCAACGAGTAAGAGAGCAGCAAGCTCAGGAATAATAAACCAGAACCAAGTTATTCTACGCATCACTCTTTTCCTAAAGGATCGTATTATGGCGGAAGTAAAAACACAGTGTATAATACGGGGAAGTCATGGAACATCTGTTGGGGGCATCTGGCACAGAAAGCGTAAAAGATACTGTTGCCAAGTATTATAGTACATTCTTTAAGCGCCGTCAGTTCAAATAGAACAAAATGAACCATCCTTTAAGTATCGTTATTATCGCAGCCTTACGGTTAGTCATTGGCTTTTTTTATGTTGGTTGGGGTGCTTCAATCATCCATCTAAGTTTTACTGTTATACTCAAGATACCTCAGCAAGAAGTAGGCGTTAATTTATATATGGGCCCCTATGATGCCCACTATTTATTTAGAGCATTAGGAGCGTATTATATTGTTTTAGGTCTATCCTCTATTGTGTTAAGTTTGCGTATATGGAAACGAAAAAAATGGAGCTGGAAAGGTGCTTTAGCCTTGAGCGCTATTGATGTTTGTCTCCAAATCATCGATTTAACACCACGACCTCTAATACATAATTATATTATGCTAGGTTTAGGGCTAAGTATTATTGTATACTTAGTTAAGCAAAAAAAAGTAGACTTTGTGTTTGATTAGCTTTTTTTAAAAACAATGAATCGTCCATTAGGTATTAGCTTGCTCGCTATTTTAAATTTTGCTAGCTCTGTTTTTTGTATATTTGGTGGAGTTTTAGTTATATGTGTTGGTAGTTTTAGGATTGTCACTTATAAATTAGGTTTAATCTTTGCTCAACAAAGCAATTTTCCTCTTAATGCGGAAGCTGTTTTCAAACAAGTGGGATTTTTTTTAGTTATTCAGGGATTAATTTTTATGGGATTAGCCATTAGTGAGTGGAGAATGAAGCAATGGGCTTGGATGGGACAAATAGTTATTTACCCAACTCTTTCGTTTTTAAGTGTAATTTCATCGGAGATGAAATTACAAAATTTAATAGGTTTTATGTTCAACACTATTATTATCATATATATGTGCAGATCTCGAATAAGAAATGCTTTTCGAGCTTAGAGAAGACCGTGTAATTTAATAAGAATAACATCCAAAGATTTATCATTCTTTCAGGTCAGTCTGAGAGCTATGTCTTTGATTCGGTCTATGTTATTTTATTATGGGGAACAAGCCCATCATACAAAATTTGTTTAGTTTAATTGTTTGTTTAATCGTTGGCGATTATAGGTTGCTACCTCGTTACTGGGATCAATTTTTATTGCTTGTTCAAATGAACGCATAGCTTGCTTATATCGCTGCAAATTCTCCAGAGCAATACCTCGATTATTCCAGATCTCAGAGTCATTGGGGTTAATTTGTATCACGAGGTTATATGAAGAGAGCGCTTCCTCATATCGCCTTAGTTTAAGAAGTATCAAACTTTTTAACTCTAAGGTACTATATAAACCTTTAACCTCTAGCGAGCGATTACAAGATTGAAGTGCTGCATCATATTGCTGCAAGTTGTACAATGTTCTACAGTTAAATAACTGGGTGTCAGCATCATCAGACTTGAGCTGAAGTGATTGATTTAAGGAGAGCAGTGCTTCATCATACCGTTTTAACTCCATTAAAGCAAATCCTCGCCACTTCCAAAACTCCCAAAGGTTTGGATCATCAGGAAACAGTTTAATTATCTGTTCTGAATTGATAACCACGTCGTTATATTGTCCCAATACCAGTGGCAACCACACTTGACAGCTCCATCCTGGACCAGAGTCTTGCTTAATTTCTATTGCTTTGTCGCAAGCTTGACGAGCTTCATGATTCTGTTTTAATAGCATTAGAACAAGTCCTTTGAGAGCATAAAATCGGTCTGGATTTAAAACCAACATGACAGCAATTATTACTGCTGCTAATGTTCCTAATCCGGCTATCGCGAATAAGCTTTTTTGGATGATGGATCTCAATTTCATAATTAATTGCTCTGCGGTTATTAGAGAAATTGCTAGCTATCGATCCTCTTCGGCTAGTTGAGAAGCCAAATCTATGGCTAAGGGTTCAGATGACAAGCCTCTTTCAATCGATGACACTTCGCCTTCAGAACTTTGGGGTGTAACTGTTATAAGGTTTTTCGGTAAAAGAGCCTCACCCATTTCTCGAAGTATTGAGTAAGGATTAGTACCAGGCTTGAGTGTTAACAGTACGGGACAACTCGAACCACTTTTTTTAGTTTTGGCACAGATAACGTATTGTTTGGGTGTGTTCGGAGCATTTTGATAAGTCAACTCAGTTAATCCTTCTTCTCGGTATTGATCCAAACGCTTTGCAATTTCGCGACATCGCTTTTCAGGTGGCCAGTCATCACCAAGAACAGAAACTATTTTCAACCAAGGTTTTGTCCCTTCATCGTATCGATACATCACCGTCCAAACACTTTTCTCTTGAGTAGAGCTAGGTTTGCCTTGAGTAGAGCTAGGTTGGAGAGCGCAATAGAAGCGATCGCTCTCTTTGACAACCAAAGAGACGGGAACCCAACCCATGTAGACAGCTAGGGCAATCAGAAAACCACCTGTACCGGATAAGGCACCTATAATATTTACAGCTAGATTGATTTTTTCTTTTCGTGTTGTCATTTTACCTAGTTTAATCCAACTTAATTTAAGGACTTATTTGGTGGAAAAGTTTAGTTGCCAGCTATTCGGTCTTCAATTGCTAACTTATCGGTCAAATCAATGACTAACTCCCCTGATGGAGAACTTTTGGCAGATGGAGAGTCAGGATCAGAACCTTGATAGACACCAGAGTTAATGTTCTTCAATAGAAGGGCATCAGCTATCTCACGCAATGTCTGGTCAGGATCATCATCAGGCATTAGAGTGATGAGTAGTTCGCAACCTCGTCCACTTTTCTTGGTATTGGCACAGATTATGTACTGCCTTGGTGTAGCTGGATCGGTACGGTAACTTAACTGCATCAGCCCATCTTTTCGGAGTTTTTCTAAACGTTCTACAATTGATTCACAACGCTTACTCTGTGTCCATCCGTCACCAAAAGTTCTAACTATCTTCAACCAAGGTTTTTTGCCATTATCATTGCGATAAGTCACTACATAAATTTTATTATCCCCTGTCGTGTCTGGTTGAATTTCACAAGCAAAGCGACTGTTCCAAGGAATCCTAACTCCCCCCCGCTCCAGCCAGTAAGTACCAATAGCTGTTACAACGATTAATGCAAGCACGGTTGCAAGTACAACAGGCTTACCTATTTGTCTATTTAACATTGTCTTTATGGAAACTTTACAGAGCTAACTTCACACTACACAGTGACATTTCCGTAAAAGGTACGCTTTCCATATCCTTTCGGTGAATAAGCTTTCAAGAATGGGCTGTCGCCAACGAATCTTTTTTGCTTTTGCGTAAACCTTGAACCCTTAACCATTATAGCCTTGTGTCCGCTAACGCTACAACAGGTTGGCTGTTCTGCTAACGTACAGAATGGCAAACCTTGCATTGCCTTGTACAGGACAAGGCGTTCAGGGAGGCGACAACGTTCAACCAGCAGCTACTAACTAAGGATGATCCTCAATCCCTCCCAACTCTCTTCCCTCTGCGCCCTCTGCGGTTCCAATCTTTTCTCTTCCCTCACCTGTGGCACAATCTAAATAAGATCAAACTCTCAAGCCACCATGACCGCAAACCTACCCCCGCAATACGACCCCAAAGCCACCGAAACCAAGTGGCAAAAATACTGGGAAGACAATCAAACCTTCAAAGCTGACCCAGAAGCCGGCGGCGAACCTTACTGCGTCGTCATTCCGCCGCCCAACGTGACCGGCAGCCTCCACATGGGACACGCTTTTGAAGAGACGCTGATTGATGTCCTCGTCCGCTATCACCGCATGACTGGACGCAATACGCTGTGGTTGCCGGGAACGGATCATGCTAGCATCGCAGTTCAAACTATTCTCGAAAAGCAACTCAAAGCAGAAGGCAAAACTCGCCACGATTTAGGCCGAGAAAAATTCTTGGAACGGGCCTGGGAGTGGAAAGCTGAATCGGGCAATACTATTACTAATCAATTGCGCAGTTTGGGCGTGTCTGTCGATTGGTCGCGCGAACGCTTTACGATGGATGAAGGCTTATCCGCTGCGGTTTTAGAAGCGTTTGTCCGGCTGTACGATGAGGGGCTGATTTATCGCGGCAATTACCTGGTGAATTGGTGTCCGGCCAGTCAGTCTGCTGTGTCGGATTTGGAGGTAGACCAGCAGGAAGTTGACGGTCATTTGTGGCATTTCCGCTATCCTTTGACGGACGGTTCTGGTTATTTGGAGGTGGCGACGACTCGGCCCGAAACGATGTTGGGCGATACTGCGGTGGCGGTTAATCCGCAGGACGATCGCTACAAACATCTTATCGGTAAAACTGTGACTTTGCCGATCGTGAATCGCGAAATCCCAATCATTGCTGATGAGTTTGTCGATCCGACTTTCGGAACAGGTTGTGTCAAGGTGACACCCGCCCACGATCCGAATGACTTCGAGATGGGTAAGCGTCACAACTTGCCGTTTATTAACATTATGAATAAGGACGGCACTTTAAATGAAAATGCCGGAGAGTTCCAGGGACAAGACCGATTTGTTGCCCGGAAAAATGTGGTGCAGCGGTTAGAAAATGACGGGGTTTTGGTTAAAATAGAAGATTATAAGCATACTGTTCCCTACAGCGAACGCGGCAAAGTCCCGGTCGAACCTTTGATATCTACACAATGGTTTGTGAAGATAGAGCCTCTTTCTCAACGTGCTTTACAAGCATTAGATCAAAGTAACTCACCAGTCTTTGTTCCTGACAGATGGACAAAGGTTTATCGGGATTGGTTGGTGAAGCTGAAGGATTGGTGTATCTCCCGACAATTGTGGTGGGGACACCAAATACCGGCTTGGTATGCTGTTAGCGAAACCCAAGGAGAAATTACTGATACAACGCCGTTTGTGGTGGCGAAAAATGAAGCTGATGCTAAGGAAAAAGCAACGGCTAAATTTGGTAATGACGTGCAACTAGCAAGAGATCCAGACGTATTGGATACTTGGTTTTCGTCCGGGTTGTGGCCTTTCTCAACTTTGGGATGGCCGGACGAAACTAAAGATTTGGAGTTTTACTATCCCACAACTACTTTGGTTACAGGTTTTGATATCATCTTTTTCTGGGTTGCTAGAATGACGATGATGGCAGGACATTTTACTGAAAAAATGCCTTTTGATACTGTTTACATTCACGGTTTGGTGTTGGATGAAAACGGTCAGAAAATGTCTAAGAGTAAAAATAACGGTATCGACCCGCTGCTGTTGATTGGCAAGTACGGTACTGATGCTTTGCGCTACACTTTGGTAAAGGAAGTGGTTGGGGCCGGTCAAAATATTCGCATGGAGTACGATCGCAAAACTGATGAATCGAAATCAGTGGAAGCTTCGCGGAACTTCACGAATAAGTTGTGGAATGCCGCCAGGTTTGTGATGATGAATTTGGAGGGACACACTCCGCAGCAGTTGGGAAGTCCTTCTGTGGGAGGTGGTTTGGAATTGTGCGATCGCTGGATTCTTTCTCGCTACAATCAAGTTGTGCAAGAAAGTCGCACTTGTTTGGAAAATTACGGTTTGGGGGAAGCGGCGAAGGGACTTTATGAGTTTATTTGGGGCGATTTCTGTGACTGGTATATTGAGTTAGTCAAGTCTCGCTTGCAACAGGATGCTGAACCAAGTTCTAAGAAAGTGGCACAGCAAACTTTTGCTTTTGTGTTGGAAGGGATTCTGAAACTACTGCATCCTTTTATGCCGCACATTACTGAGGAGATTTGGCACACTCTGACTCAAACAGGTGATGATCAATGTTTGGCTTTGCAAGCTTATCCTGAAGCTGATATATCGCTAATTGATGCTGAATTAGAACAGGAGTTTGAGTTGTTGTTCGGTACAATTCGCACAGTTCGCAATTTGCGGGCAGATGCTGATATCAAACCCAGTGTGAAGGTGACGGCGATTTTGCAAAGCGAAAGCGAGAAAGAACGCCAAATCATCTCAGATGGAGGCGTTTACATTCAGGATTTGGCAAAAGTCGAGAATCTGACAGTTACTGCTAATTTGGATGCAGATTTGGGACAGACAATTGCTGGGGTTGTCGGTACTGTGCAAGTATTGATTCCTCTGGCTGGGGTCGTGGATTTGGCGGCTTTGCGTGCTAAATTAGAGAAGAAGTTGAGCAAGGTGGAAGCTGAAATTAAGCATACTGCGGCGCGCTTGACTAATCAGAAGTTTGTGGATAAGGCTACTCCTGATGTGGTTCAGGGGGCGAGGGATGCTTTGGCGGAAGCCGAAAAACAAGCGGAGATTTTGCGCGATCGGCTAAAGGTGTTTTAATAGTTGACTGGTGACTGTTGACAGTTGACTGTGGCGGGGGCGGGTTTACGAGATAGTTAGTTTCAGACCTAGATTTTTTGTAAAACCCGCCCGTACAAGAGCGCAAATCCTACAAGAAATAACCAATTACTAATTACTAATTCCTAATTACCAATCACTAATTACCCTTATGCTATATTTAGCGCAAGTACAAAATCAGGAAAATTTAGGCGAGATAAGTCTGCAATTGCTGGCTTGCCAAAATTCTGATGATACTTGGGCTATTCTTAGTGAAGAAAGTTTCTTGACATTACAGAAAGATTTTGCTCAAAATCCAATTAACTCTGCAACGAATGTTTTAAATGAAGGAATTTTAGTATTAGCAAATGTTGACGAAAATAGCCAGGTTTTGCATATTCAAGCAGCTACAAACTGGGTACTACAATTAGTAGAGAAATATTTAACAACAGGCTTTACTCCCGATTTTTTGCAGCAAGAAGCCCAAAAAGCAGAAGATTGGAGGCAATCTCTCACTTTGCAGAGTCAAGAATTGTCTCGCCGCTTGATTGAAGTTGAAGCCCGCCGAGAACAAATTCAAAATTTAGAAGCAAAACTCCAGCAGGAAAAGCAATTGTTAGAAAGTTCGATCGCCCAATTGCAAATTCCGCCCGCTACTCCACTAATTTGATTTATAATTTGACTTAAATTAACACACCAAACGTAGGGACACGGCACTAGCGCGTCCCCACAAACCTAATATGCAATTTGCTGGACATCATATAATTTGTAACTTGACAAATACCCCTTACCCGTTGCTGAATCGCCAGCAAAATTGCCTGCGGCTAAAGCACTTTTGACTTCAGCCAAGCGGCGGGGAGACACAGCAGTTTCTGAGAATTGCGAACATAAGCCCGCTTCTGAAAAACATCGTACTGATTGCGTTCGATCGCATTTAAGATTCTGCTGTACAGCATAGTAGCCGCCCAAACTGTCCAGCGGATATCGGGACTCAGCACTTTAATTCCGGGTTCGGCGCTGGCGTATAATTTGCGAGCTCGCTGAATTTGAAACCGCATCAATTCCCGCCAGCGGTTGTCAATGACACCGTTGAATAAATCTTCTTCGGTGTAGTTAAACAAAGCTAAGTCTTCTAAGGGAATGTAAATGCGGCCGCGGCGGGCGTCTTCTCCGACATCGCGCAGAATATTAGTCAACTGCTTGGCAATACCGAGGGAAATGGCTTCTTCTTTGGGAATTCTATTCCCCCAGTGCCAATTCCAGTTAGCAGCGGACTTCGATTCGTCTACACCCATGACAGACATCGACATCAGCCCTACAGTACCCGCTACTCGATAACAGTAAAGATTGAGCTCTTCAAAAGTTTCGTAGCGGCTGCGGTACAAATCCATTTGCTGGCCCGCAATCATCTCCCGAAACGGCTGAATGTCGATCGGGAAACGAGACAGCGTATCCACCAAAGCTACGTCGTAGTCGTCGTGAGGATGGCCGGCAAACACAGATTCTAGGCGTTTTTCCCACAGATTGAGGGTTTCAGGGGTCGTTGCATCAGAACCCGGCCCGTCTACGAGTTCGTCGGTGCGGCGGCACCAGACGTAAATCGCCCAAATCGCCCGACGCTTAGCTTCGGGCATGAGTTGAGTGCCTAAATAAAAATTTTTGGCATAACTCGCCGTGACTTGGCGGCACAGTTCGTAAGAGTCATCCACAGAAGCCAGAGTTCTCATGCACTGGAGTTTTGACAGTTGCAGCATCCGAGAATAAGAAATTTAAAGATTAGAACTGACATTCCCCCGTTTAGAAAACGGGAGATTCTTTTACGTTTTTATGAAAAATTCTTAATTTTTCATTTGTTATTGGCCGTCGAAATAGCCTGCGCTGTCAGCTTACCAGAAAGCACGGCACCTTCCATACTCGCAAGATAACGCTGCATTGTATAATCCCCCGTTAGATAGAAATTGCTAATGGGAGTTGTTTGTGTGGGACGGCACTGCTGGCGTCCGGGAGTGGCTTTGTAAACGGAACGTGGGGTTTTGACTACGTGATATTTGAGCAGTTTGGCTGGTTCTGGGATTTGATCGGGAAAGAGTTTTTCTAACTCGACCATTGTGGCTGCGACGATATCTTCGTCAGATTTGCCGATCCAGTCTTTGGCCGGTGCTAAAACCAGTTCCAGCATTGATTTGTCTGGGTTGGCATATTCGCGGCAGGTGTTGCTCATGTCGGCGTAGACGCTCAGCAGGGGCGATCGCGAGAACAGCAAATGGTCGATTTCAGTTAGCTTGCGATCGAACCACAAGTGTACATTAATGACGGGTACTCCCTCCAAGCCTTCGAGCTGTTTGAAATAATCCATTTCGCCCCAAGGTTTCGGCATCATCAGCTTCAGCGGGTCAACAGGCATCGCAGAAACGTAAATATCGGCCGTCAGAATTTCTGACTCTGCCCCTTTTACGCCCCGAATATGGAAGCCGCGCACCGTGTTGTCATCGTTGAGCAAAAACTCTTTGATGGGTGCATTCAGCCGTACTTCGCCACCGCGCTCAGTTATGTAGTCTACCATCGGCTGACACAACCTCTCTGTGGGGGAACCGTCTAAAAAGGCCATTTTCGAGCCGTTTTTCTCTTGCAGGAAGCGGTTGAGGGCTGTCAGCAGTATGGTTGCAGATATTTCGTGGGGGTCGATGAAGTTGAGCGCCTTGGACATGGCGATGAATACTTCTTTTTCGACTCTGGGGGGGACGTTTTGCTTTTTGAGCCAGTCGGAAAACGAGTATTTGTCCATTTCTTCGACATAGTTTTGACCCTGAAGCATCGCCGGAATCAAACCTATACCGAAGCGGATTTTTTCGGGCCAGGTGAGCATATCGTTGTTGCCCAGGATGGCTGCGACGCCGTTGAAGGGGGCCGGAAGATCGGGAAAGTCAAACCGCGAATAAGTTCCGGGGTTGTTTGGCTGATTGAAAATCATGCTGTGCTGTTTCCATTGCAGCCTGTCTTCGATGTCGAGTTCTTTGAAGAGTTGGAGCATATTTGGGTATGCACCGAAGAAGATGTGAAGGCCGGTTTCGTACCAGTCGCCGTCTGCATCTTTCCAGGCGGCGACTTTGCCGCCGAGTACGTCCCGACTTTCTAGGAGGATGGGGGTGTGGCCCGCGTCGGTAAGATATTTTGCGCAGGAAAGTCCTGCTAAGCCTGCTCCGGCGATCGCAACTCGCATTTGATACTACTTGGCCTCTGTGTTCGCTTCGGTTTAATTATACTTTACAACTCGTTACATTTTTTGGGAACTGGGGCTGGTGGATGTGAGGGGATTTGAGATTTGAGATTTGAGATTTGAGATTGCTCCCACAGCCGCAATCCGGGGGCTTGTGAGGATGACGCAGAGCTTTTTTCTGGCTCCCCAGCCGCGAGCCGGGGGCCCGGGACCAAATTGCTTGATTGTCAAAGGACTGTTCCCAAAGATGCAATACCTCAGTATTAACGGAAATATAGGACTTTTTGCTATCATCAATTATGAGGAAAATTTCAATAAATTAGTTAAATTTATGGTACAAACAATTCAAGCTAGAAATGTCGCACTGAATGATTTGGAAACCCACTTCAAAATTGAGTGGGTTGAGGATGACCAATTTTTTCGCGAGTGGCAAGATGATTTGCCAGAAATCAGTGATTATGAAAAACAACGATTAGACAGAGTGAAAGCAAGTTACAGGAATTTGCTCAAACATCCGCCGCTGCTCGAAAATTCAGTCAAAATGGTGGTGCTGTCTCCGTTTTTGGATTTAGCTGATTTTTATCTTGCTCCTTTTCATGTTACTTCAGAAAAATCTGTAGAAATTGTTGACGAAGATGAGGGAGTGATTGTCAGGGGACAGTTGGATGTTTTGGCTTTATTTCAAGAGTTGTGGGTAATAGTTATCGAGTCCAAGCAAGCGGCGTTTTCTTTGGAAGTAGGCATACCGCAGTTATTGGCTTATATGTTAGCGAATGTGACGGGCGATCGACCTACTTACGGATTGTTAATGAATGGGGCAGATTTTCTATTTGTCAAATTAGTTAAGCGGGAAAAACCACAGTATGCTTTTTCTCGAAAGTTTTACCTTTTCAATCCGGGAAACGATTTGTACAGCGTGCTGAGTATTTTGAAGCGCCTTGGTGAGTTGAATGTTGGCAATACAGTTTAGAAAGCGATCGCCTCCAGAAGAGCGCGATCGCTCAGAGACACGGTTGTACTTCGTTTAAATAAAAAATCAACAATGAACTAATTAGAATCCCCAGTCTTATTTAGACAATTGTTCGCAGTGCCGCTAGCCCCCCAAGGTGTAGTGGGTAAAAATAATAGAAAAATCTTTTTTCTAGAGCCGTTGGTTTTTGGTCTTTAGAGGTATCGTAGAATGCCAGAACTAGCGGTGTCAATATAGCGAAAATTTGAATCCAGCTTTTGCAACTAATTGCATATCCGATATTTGCTATAGTCCAGCCGAACCACCAAAGGCGATCGCCTCCTCCTTTCCACCTAATCATCAATAGCGGGCAAGCCACTGCATACCAGCCGTAACTCACTCCTAAAATTTGAGCAGTTACTAGACCTGTGCTTAAAACTGCAATTTTGCGATCGAAGCGTCGGATGTAGCTCAAAGTTAGTGCTGCTGCGGCAAAGCTAAACATGATGTTTAACTGTAAATTGCCAAAAAGTAACATATGAGGTACTTGAGAAAGTACCCCAAATAATATCAGTCGAGTAATTAGAGGATTTTTGTCCCCCGGTCGTTTCCAGTTTTGAGCAAACACCCAACTAAACAACGGAAAACTGAGGCGGCCGATGATGCGCATGGGTTCTGCTTCAAGCATCAATCCGATGTGGTCTATTAGCATTAGAGCAGCGGCCAACCATTTAATTTGATTTTGATTCATACAATTAATTCTCTAATTCTGTTATTAAAAGTTCGTTTGTTGTACTAATTCAATATTTTTTGTGATTTTTTGAGACAATCTATTTACAAACTTTCGATTTGTCAGTATGTCTGATATGCTATAGAGTGCCGTTATTGAAATTTTGTTTAATTTCGATAGTTCGTATTTTATCTATTTTTTATGAAAACAGTATTTGTTTTTATTAAAATTTCAGTAGAATTAAATCGAGTTTACTCACAATCAATCGTTAAAGCAACGCCTAAATTAAATATAACAAGTTCTCTTTAATTTAGGTGTATTAAAAAAGATACGTAAAAACACTGTTGTGTACTCCTTAAGGTAGATTTACCTTAAATTTATTGATTCGGACGAAATAATAATTGAGTTAATTTTACTGACATCGATCGCGACATCGCGACTACTACACCGACGATGCCTCCGCAGCCTTCGGTGACGGCTTCATCCAGAATTACTACAGTGAAGAGGGAACAGGCGCTGGTGGTAATTTTTGGCTCGGTACAGGTGCGGTAGAGGGAATAGGAACTGGCGGTAAACTTTGGTGCGGTACGGGTAGGGAAGTTGGTTGGGGTTTCGGTTGAGGCAGACCGGGAACACGGATATATCTCCAATTACCAGTAAACAATAGGTACATAACACCCGCAAGCACGACACCGCTAACAACAGCAGCAGTAATCTTCCAAACACTGTAGGGACGTTCGCCTTGAACTTCAGCGGTGCGTGCATTAACCATTACTTGATATCGCTGGTTTTGATAGCGATAGGCACACAACCACACAGGTAACAAAATATGTTTAAAAGTGATAGCATTGTAATCAGTGGAAATGCTGTGAACCCGCTGCTCGTCGCCACCAATATTCCTGCAAACATCAAAGTGAATAGTACCGGCCATGACATTTTTAGCAGATTCAAATCCTTGAGTGAGAGAAACTTGCGATCGCTGCGCTTCAAACCCAGCTAAATAAGATGAATTGTAAGCGCGCAGCGACTCTTTGAGATGCCAAGGTTCTAACGCATCCAGACGGCGGCGATCGACTGAAGTTGTGGCCGGAATCAGAATATCGTCAAAAGAGCGATCGACTCTGCCAGAAGCAGACCACCACCTGGTATGTTGCACTTCGCGAGTTTTAGTTTCTGTTTCCCCCTGCGAGTTTGTTTCCGTATAAGTTTCAGTTACGTAGTAGTGTTCTCCGCGAGAACCTTGATAGTAACTAACCGTATAAGTGTCGTAAGTCCAAAACGGCAAATAAACCCCTTGAATTTTCTCCTGTTGGGCTAGGGATTTCAAAGCAGAAGGAGCAAACCAGCGGTTGCTTAGCCACTTCTGAATGCTTTCTCTGGCCTGTTTATCAGTAACTTCAAAAGGGACAATTCCCTCTGGATGCACACTCGGGCTAGCTTTTTCAGGTTGCGTCACAATTGGAGAAGCACAAAATGGGCATTGGCCCGCTACTTTCGGCGGTTCAAAAGTAACACTTGCTCCGCAATCATTGCATTTTACTTCAAGGGCGGTTGTTGATAAAGTTGTCAGCGTTGTTTCGTCGACTTGGAGATATTGTTCGTAAGAGTTCTCCTTTACCTCTTCAGCAGTTTGGGGAATTGCATCTTCCCAGCCGCAGTAAGCACACTTGAGCTTTCCTGTTTGGGGGTTGAACTCTAAATAAGCCCCGCAGCTAGGACAGGGAAAACGCTTAACAGCAGGTTCCGAAGTATTCATAATAGTTTATTGGTGATGTAATTGGTAATTGGTAATCGGGAAAGCATCCCAATTACCAATTACCAATTAACTAAATATGCAAAATTTTAGGCTGCCGCTGGCGGGGGAGGCGGCGGTACTGTCGCCAACAAAGATGCTAATTCCGGCACTTGCGATGCTAACTTCCAGCCGTCAAAACCCGCACGCCACACCATTACCTGATGTGTCAAACCATTTTGCAGAAGTTGATGCAATTCAAAAGGGCCTGATTGTTGACCGTTCTGGGCAATATACCACTGAGTTTGTGTTGGCGGGGGAGGTGGCGGCGGTGTTTGCGATGCTGGTGACTGCATCATATTTGTCATTTGCTGACCTAGTGCCATTCCCATGCCCAATTCTAATGCTTGATTGCCGCCGCTAGGGTTATTTGCTGATGCTTCTATGGCGTTAGCAGCTTGATATTGGGTATATTGCTGCATATTTCCCAGAAGTCCGATTGAGGCTCGTTTGTCGAGTGCTGCTTCAACTTCAGGCGGCATCGAGATATTTTCAATTAATAGCTGAGTTAACTCTAACCCAAACTGCTGGATACTTTGCTCTATGGCAACTCGTACCTGTTCGCCCATGTGGGTGTAGTTGGCTGCAAAGTCTAGCAGGGGAACGCGGGAATTGCCAACCCAATTGGCAAAGGCACTGACTATTGTATTGCGGAGTTGATCGCTGATTTCATCTACTTGAAATAGTCCGTCAGTGCTGATTAGTTGTTTTAAGAGTTGTTCTGGATGAGAAACTTTAATGTTGTATGTGCCAAAAGCCCGCATTCGCACTGGACCGAGTTCTGGATCGCGGATAATTACAGGGTTAGAGGTTCCCCATCTCAGGTTGGTAAATATTTTGGTGTTAAAAAAGTAGACTTCTGCTTTAAAGGGAGAGTTGAAACCGTAGGGCCAACCTTTTAAGGTGCTGAGAACGGGTAAGTTGCGTGTGTACAGTTCGTACATTCCCGGATCGAAGACATCGGCAACTTGGCCTTCGCTGACAAAGACTGCTATTTGTCCGGGTCGTACAGTTAGTTTAGCACCTTGTTTAATTTCGTTTTGGTGGCGCTCGAATCGATAGACAATGGTATCGCTGGTATTGTCCAACCATTCGATGATATCGACAAATTCGCCGCGAATCTTGTCAAAGAGTCCCATAGATTTATGTTGAGTTGTTGTTTGATTTTAGCTTCAATAGGAGCGATCGATGTTCCCGATCGCCATTGTTAAGTTTTTACGTGCGATCGCGCTCAGATGGGGGCGATCGCACTTGCAGACAATTCACAATTCCGGTTCAATTCCAGCCGAGCGCAACTGAGCGCGCAATTGCTCTAATTGGTCTTCTGCTTGTTGAGCTCTTTCTTGTTCGCGATCGGCTCTTTCTGCTCCCGATAACAACAGATTCCCTTCACTATCCCACCAGGGCAGCCAAGATAACTCAACATTTTGATACCTTCCTTGCCAAATTCCCAATTCCACTCCTAACGGTTCAATGGGATAATGACCGCGATCGTTTGCAGCAACTAATTGATACCTATCTTCGATCAGGTGATAGACTTCAACGCTAGCCTTAGTTACTTCATAAATCCCGTAAAATGCCGGACGGATGACATTTTCATAAATCCAGAATTTACCCGGCTTAGTTTCCTGTTGATCGGAACGCAACAAAGGCGTTCTGTCCCGTTCTTCTGCACCATTGCCCGATACAAATTCTAACACAATTAACGGTGCTACAAATTCTTGCCACATCACATAATAACGGCGCAATTGACCGTCAATAGTTGGCGGAACATTAGGCACATAAAACCAGTCAGGCGCTTCTGCACCCCGTTCTAGCGGCTCAGTTAATCGCCAATAAATCCCGCTATCTTGACCGATACAATAGTTACCATCTGGATGAATGCTTTGGAAGACGGGAGTAATTGAATCGGTTAACAGAATACTTTGGGGATGTTTTTGAAAATTTTCAACAAAAGTACCGTCGGATTCTGGTAGCTGAGTGTGGTCTGGCCAGCCTGTAGGGTTGTTTTCTACATCTAGGGTAAATTTCATAATGTTATTTGGGTCGCAAGCATTGTTTTGAAAGAAGTTTTGATTTTGAGTAGATGCAAACTCGATCCATCTAACTCAGCCCTCTATCTCCCAATCCTCCAGACGCAAACCCTCAACGCGGCTGAACTCGCGGGTATTGTGAGTTACAAGAATTAGGTTGTTGGCAAGAGCAATAGAGGCAATCAAGAGGTCATTAGGACCGATAGGTGTCCCAGATGCAGCTAGTTGAGCGCGAATTTGACCGTAAATTACGGCAGACTGGTCATCAAAAGGCAAGCTTACAAACTCACTGAAAAAACGTTCTAGTCTAGCTAGATTGCTATCTTCACGCGAACTTCTAAAAGCACCCCAGTAAAGTTCTGCTTTAACGACAGAGCATAATGTTACATCAACCGATCGCATCATTGCTAGTCGGCGAGATACGGCTGAGTTGCGGTCTTCGTTTAACAAACGGATACAACTATTAGTGTCTAAAAGATAAATCACAGCAATTCTTCCCGCATTTCATATTCCAACTGATCGGGACGAACAAGCGGTTCTCCTTCCCAACTTCCTATTACTGTCTCAAAAAAACCGGGAGACCAGCCTAAATCTTCCGGTGTTTTAGCTTCAGTTGCAGGTGATATGCGCTGGAAAACTACAATAACTTCCAAATCTGTATCTTTAATCCCAACCGGGACTTGCAAATGCAACATCCCGTCCCCACCGACGCGCGATCGTATTTTAATACTTTGCATAACTCTGGCCTCATTAAGTTTGTACTGAAATTCAATATTGTCAGGAATTACTCATCTATGCCAAAGAAACCGGGTTTTTTACCCAATATGTGGGTGAGTGCGAAAGATTTTCGTCAAAAAACCCGGTTCTGACCACCCGTGCGTCATTCTACCTCTATATTTAGGATTGGTGTATCTCATTAATTTCGCACCCGAACCCGAGTTAATCCAAAACCAATTAATCGCGCTGGAATATTTCGCAAAATTGGTAACTGCAACAAAGCTGGCGGTGTAAACGGTCGATCGCTATTTAATGCCCCTTTAATAATTTGCTTCTGTATCAAGGACTGAAATGCTTGAATTACCCGCGTGGGCAACTCCCGCTGTCGCTGCACTTCTGCCAAATCCCACAGATGCAAGTGATGGTTTTTCAGGGGGTTGCTGAGTACATTGGCCGCGACGACAGCATCTTGAATAGCATAGTTAATTCCCACACCGCCTACGGGCGACATGACGTGAGCGGCATCCCCAATTAAGAGCAAACCGGGACGATACCAGCGGGGAAGGCGACTCGATTCAACGGACAGAAAAGAAATTTGCGACCAATCTTTTAGTTGCTCTACCCTATCTGCAAATTCTGGTGCTAATTCAGCAACAGATTTTTGCAAAGCTTCTATTCCTGATTCGCGCAATTTCTGATAGCTGCCTTTCAGAATAATGTAACCGAGTTGCCAATAATCCAAGCGGTCGATCGTGACTAATAAATGACCTCCAACAGCTCGACCTCCCACGCCGGAATCTTTGACATCATCGGCACTGCGCGGCAAACGAAACCAAAGGACATCCATCGGCGAGGAAGTTTTAATCGGTTCAAAACCTGCTAATTGGCGAAGGCGGGAAAAGCGACCGTCTGCACCGACAGTGAGGGTCGATCGCACTTCATGCCATCCCCCGCGTCCCCGGTATCGAATTCCGCACACAACGCCATTTTCTACAATCGTTTCTTGTGCATTAGCTCCCATTACTAGCTGAAAATAGGGGTAGCGCTGCGCTTCGGCAATGATGAATTCGAGAAACTTGACTTGGGGAAGGATAGTGATGTAAGGATACTTGGTTTTGAGACAGGACAAATCTACGAGTGTGGCGGTATTTCCAGCAGCTTGGATGGTGAGTTGGCGCATTTTTGTATGGGGCAATTCCAGCAATTTTTCTGCTAAACCCAATTGATCCATAATTTCCATTACTGACGGATGCAGCGTATCGCCGCGAAATTCTCGGTCAAAATCTTTGTGTACTTCTAGCAGCATGACTGGAATGTTTTGCCGCGCTAAAAGTAATGCTAAAACAGCACCCGCAGGTCCACCTCCGACTATGCAGCAGCTTGTCTGCTGCACGTCAACGATCGAGTGTTCTTGAGAGGATTCTGAATTCTGAACAGAGTTGACAGTCATATTTTTATGTTCCTGTTTTCTCAACAATCCTGCTAGCTGCTTTTAGTTTAGCAAAACGCAGTAGTTAATCAATTCTCAATTTTTTTCGCAATCAAAAGATGCACATACACGGCTTTCCCAAGTTGACAATCCTACTCCTAAAGGCGATCGCCAATCCACCAGCGGAGCGATCGCACCCCAGGCTCAGCCGCAGGTGAGGCAATCCCCCCGCAGCCCCCGCTTCTCGACGCGGTACAATAAATGCAATCATACTTAACGCTGATATTGAAAAAGCTACACACAACGCCACAGGAGACAATGGACGTATGGGAAAAGTAGTTGGCATTGACCTCGGAACGACAAACTCAGTAGTAGCCGTCATGGAAGGCGGCAAACCGGTTGTGATTGCCAACGCAGAAGGGATGCGCACAACTCCCTCGGTGGTTGCTTTCACCAAGGAAGGAGAACGCCTTGTCGGACAGATGGCCAGACGCCAAACTGTTCTCAACCCGCAAAACACGTTTTACGCCGTCAAGCGGTACATCGGACGCAAATATACCGAACTGACTCCTGAATCGAAGCGCGTCCCTTACACAACTCGCCGCGACGAAAACGGGAACATCAAAGTCAAGTGTCCCCGCCTGAAAAAAGATTTTGCCCCAGAGGAAATTTCGGCGATGGTGTTGCGGAAACTGGCCGATGAAGCCAGCCGCTATCTGGGGCAAGAGGTGACGGGGGCTGTAATTACTGTTCCGGCTTATTTCAACGACTCGCAGCGACAGGCGACTCGGGATGCGGGACGAATTGCCGGACTTGAAGTCAAGCGGATTTTAAATGAGCCGACGGCGGCTTCTTTGGCTTACGGTTTGGACAGGCGAGAAAGTCAAACTATTTTAGTGTTTGATTTGGGCGGCGGTACTTTTGATGTGTCGATTTTAGACGTGGGAGACGGAGTATTTGAAGTCAAAGCAACTAGCGGCGATACTCAATTGGGCGGCAATGATTTTGACTCGAAAATTGTTGATTGGTTGGCAGATCAATTCTTAGAAAAAGAAGGAATCGATTTGCGACGCAACCGCCAAGCTTTGCAGCGATTGATCGAAGCAGCAGAAAAAGCCAAGATTGAGCTGTCGGGAGTCGGTGTCACGGAGATTAATTTGCCGTTTATCGATGCGAATGAAGATGGACCTTTGCATTTGGAAACGCGACTAACTCGCGGTCAATTTGAGGGGCTGTGCACAGATTTGGTGCAGCGGTTGCGGCGGCCGGTGAAACAAGCTTTGGCCGATGCAAATTTGAGTCCTTCTCGCATTGATGAAGTTGTGCTAGTCGGCGGTTCGACTCGCATTCCTTTGGTTCAGGAAGTTGTTCGCAGTTTGATCGATCGAGAACCGAATCAAAATGTCAACCCGGATGAAGTTGTGGCGGTGGGTGCGGCAATTCAAGCGGGGATTTTGGGTGGCGATGTCCGCGATGTGCTGCTGTTGGACGTGACACCGCTGTCGCTGGGTTTGGAAACTATCGGCGGGGTGATGAAAAAACTGATTCCTCGGAATACTACTATTCCCGTCAGGCGATCGGACATTTTTTCGACTGCTGAAAACAACCAAACTGTGGTAGAAATTCACGTAATCCAAGGGGAACGGGAATTAGGCCGGGATAATAAGTCTTTGGGACGGTTTAAACTAACTGGAATTCCGCCGGCACCGCGAGGGATTCCGCAGGTGCAAGTAGCTTTTGATATTGATGCTAACGGGATGCTGTTGGTGACTGCTTTGGACAAAACTACCGGCAGGGAACAAAGCATTACTGTGCAAGGTGCTTCGACGCTGACTCAGCAGGAAGTGAATCAAATGATTCGCGATGCGGAACAGTTTGCTCAAGCTGATAAGTTGCAGCGGGAAAAGGTAGAAAAACGCAATCGCTCTGAAGCTTTAGCTTATCAAGCGGAGCGGCAGTTGCGAGAGGTAGCCCTCGATCGCGGAATGCAGTTTGCTCAAAGAAGTCGCCAGCGCATTGAAACTTTAATTCGGGAATTGCGAGACAGTTTGGAACGCAATGATGAGCGAGGAGTTGACCAAGTTGGTTCGGATTTGCAAGATGCTCTTTACGATTTGAGCCGGGAAGTTTCAGCTTTTGCTGATGATGACGATGATGATGATTTCTTTGAGTCTGTGAAGCGGACTTTTACTGGCGACGGTACCAAGCGGCGCAGCGATGACAACAGCTATTATACCAATGCTAAACCGTATCGCCGATCGACTGTCGATCCAATTCCCGATCGTATGAACGATCGTATGGGCGATCGTATGGGCGATCGCACGGGCGATCGCATGGGCGATCGTATGGGCGATCGTAGAAGCAGTGCTAATCGCCCAAGTCGCCCTTATCAAAATCAAAGTGACGATTGGGATGATGACGACGATTGGCTGTAATTGAAGGAAGAAGGAAGAAGGAAGAGGGAAGAAGGAAGAAGGAAAATAGCGGATTTTCAGCAGAGAATTTGTGACTGCTCTTTTCCTAATTCTTCTGGGATCCTTTCTTTCTCCTCTCCTACACTAGACTTCTTTGAATTAGATAAAGATTACTATGATAAGTAAGGAGAAAATTATGTTGTATGACCCATAGAGAACAATACATCTGGCAGCGGGGTATTTATCTTTGTCAACTTTGCTACGAATTAACTAAATCTTTTCATTCGTCTGAAATTTATGGTATTACCAGTCAAATTCGCCGTGCATCTGTATCAGTACCAGCTAACATTGCGGAGGGATATGGGCGTGTTACTAGACAAGAGTATATTCGATATTTGCGAATAGCTCTAGGTTCGCTCAGAGAACTGGATACTCATCTAGTGATTTCTGAAAGAGTAGGGTTAGCAGCACCAGAAAAAATCTCACCAGTTATAAAAGAAGCAGATGAACTCACGCGATTAATTGTCAGTACAATCAACAAACTACAAGGATAAAACCTCATCCCTCATCCCTCATCCTTCATCCCTCATCCTTCTTCCTTCTTCCTTCTTCCCTAATCCCTCATCCTTCTTCCTTCTTCCTTCTTCCCTAATCCCTCATCCTTCTTCCTTCTTCCTTCTTCCTTCTTCCTTCATCCCTAATCCCTCATCCTTCTTCCCTCATCCTTCTTCCTTCTTCCTTCTTCCTTCTTCCTTCTTCCTTCTTCCTTCATCCTTCATCCCTCATCCTTCATCCCTCATCCTTCTTCCTTCTCTAACTATGCAGAATTTTCGCAATTACTATCTAATTTTGGGAGTGCCCAAAGATGCCACGGCTGATGAGATTAAGAAAGCCTATCGACGGCTGGCCAGACAGTTGCACCCTGACGTAAATCCGGGGGATAAATCTGCTGAAGATAGGTTTAAGGATATTAATGAAGCTTACGATATTCTTTCCGATATTGACAAGCGAGCTCAATACGATCAGTTTAGTAAATTCTGGAAACAAAAGGGATTTCAAGGCAAGCAAGGGGTGCGACTTCCCAATTTCAAAACTTGGGGAAACGGTAAAGCTACCCGCAAAAAACCGGCCGAAGATGTCGATTTTAGCGATTACTCTGATTTTAATAAATTTTTGGATCAAGTGCTCGGAAGGCGCCGGGAAGTGAGGATGGCGACCGCGAATGATGCACCGCGATCAGCTTCTTATGAACCGTGGAGTACGGCTTCTAAGAAAACGAGTTATGTAGCTAATTCTAGGGAAGATAGAAGGGATGTGGACGATCGCGACACCAGAAGGGATATAGTCGATCGCGACACCAGAAGGGAAACATTCGATCGCGACACCAGAAGGGATATGGTCGATCGCGACACCAGAAGGGATGTGGACGATCGCGAAATGCGACGGGAAGCAGTCGATCGCGACACCAGAAGGGAAACAGTCGATCGCGAACCCAGAAGAGACATTGAGGCCAGGCTGACTCTGCCTTTGGAAAGGGCTTATTCGGGCGGTACTGAGCGAATTCGTCTGGAAGATGGGCGATCGATCGAGGTAAATATGCCTCCGGCGATGGTATCGGGCCAGCGGATTCGCTTGCGAAATCAAGGTATGGGCGGCGGGGATTTATATTTGAAAATCACAGTTTCTCCCCATCCATTTTTTCGATTGGAAATCTCGGATATTTGCTGCGAATTGCCGCTGACTCCCAGCGAAGCGGTGTTGGGGGGAGATATTGAAGTGCCGACGCTGGACGGCCTGGTAAAGATGAAATTGCCGCCTGGAGTAACGTCTGGAAAGCGGTTGCGGCTGGCTAACAAGGGTTATCCGACGGGAAATGGCGATCGGGGCGATCAATTGGTAGAAATTCAAGTGTTAATTCCCAAAGAAATTAGTGAGGAGGAACGGGAATTATACGAAAAGTTGCGGCAGGTTGAGTCTTTTAAACCGCGTCAGGATTTATCGGTTTAATGTAGGGTACGCAATGGGGAGGTTGAATTTTTTAGGGGCGCAATAAGGCGCACTTTACTACTAATTTTGTGCGAAAAATTAGGAGATGCTTAGCTAAATTTTACTGACATATCAGATTTAGCCACTTGGCTGTAAATAGATGATATCAAATCCGTGGGTATAGCAATTATTCATCTCTCTCTTCTCTTCCTCAGCGCCCTCTGCGGCCTCTGCGGTTTAATCATTCCGAAACAACCGTAAACGATATGATTTGTCCCCAGAATAGCCGATCACACTTTCAGCAATCCTGGATCGCATAAGTAAAATTACTGTTGTGATTATTCCTGAACTAGCAGAGAATTAACAATAAGGTAATTTTCCCACAATCTGGAGCAGTCTGCCGCGATGACTCAAATGCCCCCTCAATGCAACAATCTGCAAGAGCAAGTTGAATCTTTACTGCAACTGCTGCGTCAGGAATCGTCTTTGCGACAACAAGATATCACGGCGGTACAAGCTTCTCTGAAAAAGGCAATTTCTCCCCAATTTGAGATTGTATTTGCGGGTGCTTTCAGTGCCGGAAAATCGATGCTGATTAATGCTTTGCTGGAGCGAGAATTGCTCTACAGTGCAGAAGGACACGCGACAGGTACTGAATGTTATATCGCCTTTGCTGAGCCGGAAAAAGAACGCGTTGTTCTCACTTTTTTGAGCGAATTTGAAATTAGCCAGCAAGCTTCTGTGCTTTGCGATCAGCTAGGTTTACCTACTGAACTTAATATTAATCAAACAGATGTAGTGTCCCTGTTGTCTCAGGGATGTAACATAATTATTGAGACGGAAGGCGGCGAGAATAAATCGGAGATAGCCAAACAAGCTAAGGCTTTGATGCTGCTGTTAGAAGGTTTTAAGGCAAATCGCGATCGCATCCAAAGTGTAGAAAACGCTACCTACTCGATGGAACAGTTTAACTTTTCCAATCTCAAAGAAGCTGCTAGTTATGCCCGTCGCGGTAGCAACAGTGCTGTACTCAAGCGAGTAGAATATTACTGTTATCATCCGCTGCTGGAAGATGGCAATATTATTATCGATACGCCGGGAATTGATGCGCCGGTGCAGCGGGATGCAGAATTGACTTATGATAAGATTGAAAGCCCCGATACTTCGGCAGTTGTCTGTGTTTTGAAAGCGGCTTCGTCTGGGGAAATGACGACGGAAGAAACCGAGTTGATGGAAAAAACACGGGGAAATCCGGGAATTCGCGATCGGCTTTTTTACATTTTTAACCGCATCGACGATACTTGGTACAACACACAACTGCGACAGCGCTTAGAAAATCTGATTAATTCCGACTTTCGCGATACTGCCAGAGTTTACAAAACTAGCGGATTGTTGGGCTTTTACGGGAGTTTGATTCGAGGGACAACAGGGCGCGATCGCTTTGGTTTAAATACAATCTTTGCCAACAGTCAAGGGCGAGTTTCTGGAGATGATAAATTAGATTCAGAATTGCTCGGTAATAGTGAAGAAACTCCGCAATTTGTTAGTGAATTTAATCGCTACTGTGCGAATTCCGGCAAGCTATCTCCGAGCAGATTTCGGATTTCAGTTAACAGCTACGAAACACCCAATGAAAACTACGTGCGGATTCTTGCAGAGCAAGGACAACCATTAATTGGTCAATTAATTCAAGATAGCGGGATCGAAGATTTTCGCACAGCCATCACCCGCTACCTCACAGAAGAAAAACGCCCGCAACTGTTCAAAAATTTAGCTGACGACTTAGAAGACTTGTGCATTCAACTGCGGAAACATTACCAAACAATTCAGCGGAATTTGGACAGCCAGCCCCGCGAAATTGAAGCGATGAAAGCACAAGAACTTTTGCGGCTAAATCAAGAATTGCAGCAAGTCGGACAGGATTTTCGGGAACATATCGCCGAAGAAGTCAATGAAATGATTATGAACAGATGCGATATTTTCGATATAGACTTTCGGCAACTGCAATCTCGGATGATCCGGCGCTTGGATGAATTGTTAGACGGATTTTCTGTTGAGGCGGCTTACGGACGCACTTTGCGGAATCATCCCCGCAATGCCACAGCACCTTTAATTGCTGTTTTAGTTGAAGCACTTTATTATTTAGCGAATCAGTTGGAAGATATTTTAGTAGAGGCTACTAAGTCACTGGTTGATAATTATTTCCAGTATTTGAAAGACAGCGTTCGCAAGTCGGAATACTATCGATTACTCTATCGGTTGTTGGGGAACGACGGGGGAATTGAACAGCAGTTAGAGGAGTTATCCAAGCGGGTTTCTGATGCTTTGGTAAATGCGGCGGGCGTTGAGTGCGATCGCTACGTGCGAGAAAGTCCCCGTTTTTACGACGAAGGCACATTTTCAATTTATCAATTCCGGGAAACATTGCAGCAAACTTCTCAAGGTTTTGACTGCGAAAACATGGTGGACGCCCAACCTGCAATTCGGCAATTATTAAGGCTAGATTTCGAGCCGAAAGTATCTAGAACTATTCGGCAAACTTTTCGCCAAACTGTCAACCAAACCCTGAAAGAGCATTTGTTGCCGCTGGCCCAAAAGCAAGCTGATGACATTTTGCAGAAATACAGTCAAGCCCGCGATTATTTGGAGCAAACTTTGGCACAGGAGGCGGAGGAAAAGATTGCTGGGAATCTGCGGCGGCAAGCTGAGAATGAGCAAAAGATTCAAGAGTACGATCGGGCAGTTTCGGGGATTAATAGTTGTTTGCAGGCGATGAAGTTGCACGAGCATTTGTTGCCTGTAATTGGACAAAATGATAGCGTTTCGGTGGATGGTGAATGATTGAAATCCGGGTGAATTATATTCACCTGGTTTCTTTATGGTGTTTATTGTGCTATAATAGCCAACAAAGAGCGACTTTAATCCTATGAACATTCGCCAAAAACTTCTAACAATAATCGAGCAATTTCCAGAGGATAAGTTAGCAACACTTCTGAACCTAGCCCTCTTCTTGAAAAGTGGAAAAGAACCTATTCAGCCGATGCTTGTATCCCAAGCTTATCAAGATTGGCTGAGTGCGAAAAATGACATTTATGACGCACTATTTGCAGACTGAACCCTCCAAAATTCTCGTTCATTCGCGTTCATATGTGGTTAAAACTCATGGCTAAAAAACCTATTAGGTTAGATATCAATATGGAAGATAAATTTGATTTTCACAACTGCGGTAATGATGATGCTTTATCTTTTGGTAACGCAATGCTTAAAATAGAAACACTCAAGAAAACAGTAAATAAAGTTTTGCCTGAAAATGGGTTAGGAGAGACACTTAATCGTTCGTTAAGCCAACAGAATCTAAATATTGATGTCGGTTTAACTACTGACCAAACACGTTATTTATATGAGAAATGGTTTGGTGAAGGTATAGATTGTGAAATTCTCAGAGTGGGTGCTAATGGCTGGAAGAAAGGAAAGATTAAGCTCAAACTCAATGTCACTATAGAATTTTGCCCAGACGAACCAGACGTTGAAGAAACACCAGAAAACAACGAATCAGAAACTAGCAAACCAGAATCTCCCCTTGACGATTTGCGTCGCCAACTTCTCAATCAAGAAAACTCACCCAGCTAGTCCATCAAACATCCGCGTTTATTCGCGTTCATCTGCGGTTAAAAATCATCATGTCTAAAACGCCCAGAATTCCCATTCCCCCAGAAGTCAGAAAATACGTATTCGATCGCAATAAATACCAGTGCCAAAGCTGCGGCCAAACCAAACTAGAAACCCAACTGACGATCGATCATATCATCCCCCTAGCGCGCGGCGGCAGCAACGACATCAGCAACTTGCAAACCCTCTGCGGCATCTGCAACCAAAAGAAAACCGACAAACTAGACCCCCGCTTCCGCCGTCACTTTGACCTGTAATATCCTCCATACCATCCGCGTTAATGCGCGCTAATCTGCTGTTAAAAAATCCTACCATCGATAATACCGATAAGGATCGTCCCCATTCTCAAAATCCGTCTTGTAATCCCAGTGATAAAACTCCCGACTCGAACCGTTAAACACAGATCCATCCGCCTTAAAACTCGCCCCTAAATTAGCCAAAATCTGAGCATTTGCCCGGGTTTGCCGCCAGCGAGTAAAGCGCAAATAAGTCTTAGTATCCGCATTCAAACTGTCCGGTTCAATCTGAGAAAAAATTGCCACACCTTTGCCAACTTTTACCCGACTTAACAAACCGTCAGCACCGATTTCTCCCCCAGATTTAATCAACCAAGTATCATAAAAAGAGCGCGATCGCAAATCTGAAGCGCTAATCCCCTTCACCTCATCCCAACTCGGAACCGCCAGCGAACCCCCAAAATCCTGCGCTTGCTGCAAACCCACGTCCAAACCCGCAACAGGCACTTGACGCGGCAAGAAAAACGCCTTCCCGCCAGCATTCAAATAACCGCGCAAATCTGCATCTTTCAGATTCGCTTCTCTCCCCACAATTGCCAAACCAACATCATTAGAAAGCGAATTAGCGCGCTGATAAATTACCCCCAAACTGTCCAGCTTTTGTGCATCCCCATCTCCGCCAATTAAAACCACTTTATCCGGCTTTCCAAGTACCGGAGAATTCATCCCGTAACTCACAATTTGTTGTAGTAACTGCGCCGCCCCAGCATCTACCGAATAATGGTCTTCCAAATCCAACTCGTTTAAAATCAACCGCCCTTTTCCGTAATCCAATTCCATCAGCGGCGAATAAGCTAAATCAAACTCAGATTCCAAAATTGGGCGCCAACCGCTGCGGTGGGGCTTCTCAATAGAAGCGCTGCTGACACCGCCGCGATTTCCCCAACGCCAGCCGTACCAATGTTTATTTGCCGGACTCAAATTGGGGCCAGTTTGGATCGTATCTGGATAAGCTTCAAGCAGCGTGCTTTCCCCCACCCAATCCCGCAAATCTTCACTGTCTAAACCGCTAATTGCGGGATGGTTGCTGTTAACTGGATAAGCGCGGCGGCTGACGTGGGCAGCAACCCGGAAACCCGTATTTTCCAGCCATTCCCTGCGCTGAGGAAACACAATTGCTTTGCCGCCGTTTCGCACAAAACTTTCTAAACTTCCTGGCAAATTTTCCCCGTTAGAAAATGCTTCCCTACCGATAATTAATAGCGATGAAACTTGCGAACCATTCCACGGGACAAGCTGATGACCTAATTCTTTTAACATTGCCGATGTTTTGCCCGCTGGATCGAAGATTGTCAGCGTATCCTTGCTTTTGGCTGGGTTGGGGAAAACCCGGAAAGCAAATGTATCAGAATGCGATCGCTCGCCCACCCGTGCCGTCAAGCGAATTTCGCCGTCAGTCTTGCTAGAAATGGTATTTGGCAAATTTACGTCTATTGGAAAAAACAGCGTTACTGCCGACTCAATCGTCCCTTTTTGCTCGCCATTTTTTACTTCTTTACCCCCCACCAAAACCCGCCAATTAAACGAAAATTCTTGTGGCGCCCGCGTATCGTTAATTAACACTACTTGCTTTGCCAGTTTTCCGCCCACCAACAAATTGTGTTCTTTCGCAGTAAAAACCGGGCTAGCACCAGCAATCCAAGCCAAAGTCGAGCTATTATTATTCATAATTGCCTTGCCCCCAGGATGGACAGTGTAACCTTCTGGCTGCAAATAATTCAAAAGATTATTCGAGACTTGCTTCAAATAAACTCCCCGGCGGCCAGGTTGAAAGAGCCCAATATCCACCTTTTTTTTGCCAGCCTCGGAAACTTCCCAACCGTGTCCGTCATTCCAAGGAATCATCCCGCCAGACATTCCAAAAGTCCGCCAACTCCGCCAAGTATTTGTACTGAATAACTCCTGCAACTTTTGAAAAGCTGGTGCAAAATCTAACTCTTTTTTAAAATGCCAGCTTTGATACTCCTGACCCTTAACAAATTGCTCGCGAATTTTAGCTTTATAAGCGGCCGTTTCCAACTCGTAAGCCTGCTTGCCAAAATAAATTGCCGCAAACTCAGTCATCCAAGGTTCGCTGAGAATTGCCTGACCAAAACCTTTGCGGGCCCGCATCATCGTTGCGTGCAGAGGAGTCCCAAACTCGACTGCCATGTAGGGCCTTTCCCCGGTTTTGCTCCACTCAGAAATCCACTCTTCCCGTTCTTGCAACGGAATCATATTTAAATAAGTATTCAGCGCATAAACATCGCCGAAGTTTGCGCCTTGGTGTACCATCACAGGTCTGGTTGGGTCTGCGGATTTAATCGCAGCTATAGCGTCATTTCCTAGGGGAGTGTTCACCCGCAAACGCTCGTTGTCCGACTGACTGAGAGTTCCTTCTACTTTTCTTGTGCCGATGCGACGGGGATTTAGGTCGTCACCGTTGCCGAAAAAATTAGGACTTGTCGCCCACATTAATACTGATGGATGATTGCGGTAGCGACGCATTTCAGTCACCATTCGGGCTTTCCAGCGGTTTTTCCACAGGGGGTTCTTCCACTTGCCGTTCCAAGCGATAGGACTAATGTCTAAAGCGGGAGCCATAATTGGAAAACCTTTGAGGTCTGCTCTTTCCGCAAATAACTCTCGGAAGTGCCACCTACCCCGTTCGTCATGATTCCAAGGCCACATTTCTGTTATGTTAAAACCGGCTTTTACGTAGCCATCAATTAGGCTGTCAGAAACTTCTACTGTCCCACCTTGCCAAGAATCGGAGTGCAAGTTTGGTCGCAGCCGAAATTCAGTTCCATTTAAGAAAAATTTGCGCCCTTCTATCCAAAATTCCCGGAAGCCAAAAGGTTGGTCGTATTGCGTGTTAACGCCGCTACCTTTTACTTCTAATTGGAGGGTGTAAAGGTTTGGTTTGCCGACCTCCCAAATACGGGGATTTGGCCAATTCCACTGGACTTGTACGGTTTGAATTGCTTTAGCTTGAACCCTGGCGGTTCCGGTGATTTTTTGTTCGACTTTGCCTTGGTCGTCTAGCATTTGTGCGATTAGTTCAACTTGACCGCTTTGGGCAACGTCTTTGAGTTCTATATCTAATTTAACTTGCTTTTTTCTGGTGGAAGTTTGGACGAACACGTCGCTAATTAGCGGGCCTGGAGGAACGGCCAGAAGCCGCACTTCGCCGATGATTCCCCGCGATTGCAACTTAGATTTTTCTGTGTAGATTTCACTGGGGCCCATGATGACGGCTTTTTCCTTTTCGTCGGATACTGCCACGACTAAAATAGACAGGGTGTTTTGACCTAGTTTTGCTGCTTTGGTAATTTCAATAGTGCCGTAAGGCCATGCGATTTGACCGCAGTTAATGCCGTTGACAAAGATGACTGCATCGGTGCTGACTCTGGCTAAGTCGATAAAAACTCGGCGGTTTCTCCAGTTGTCGGGAATGTCTATATTTCTCTGATACCAAGCTTTTGATAGTTGTTTACTGTTGAAGTTTTCCCAATCTTTGCCGCTGCCGCGAGTGATAATTCCGGGTACGGATTGGTTGTTTTCTTTTTGCCAGTCTCCGGGCACCTGGATGGAACCCCAACTTGGGGAGACGGGGGGTTTTTGGGAGTTGCCAACTGCGGGGACAAATTGCCAAGTTCCGTTGAGATAGATTTGGTCGCGTTTGTTGTCGATCGCGCCGACAGCCGCGATGGTAAGATTGGGGAAGCCGATCGACATCGCTGAGTTGCTGGCGAAGTTGGGATTTTGAAGCGCGTAACCGACGAATCCAAAGAGGGTGGCGGCTGCGAAAAATAATCCGATAATTTTTGCCCGCTTGTTATTCACTCGCTTATTACTCCCAGAAATTAGCCGATCGAATTTGTCTCTTCATCTAGAATAGCAGTTTATTTAGCACTAATCCCGCTGCAAATCTGTCGCGGGGAAGATGACACAGCGCCGACCAATGTGGTTTTCTAGAGAAAAAATAGATGATTAGTTTTAACTTAGTTTTAGCTTAGTTTTAACAAGGTTGTTTCATCGACATAAGCAATAGTGCGATCGCGCCAGCGCTACAGGTCAAAAAAAAATGAGCCAGTTTGAGGTCTTGCCCTTACCCATTCAATCTTACAGCATTGCTACATTTAGTGCCGGCACGGCTTTACTGCTGACCGCTCTTTTACTGTTTTCATTCAATGTCGCTCCTGCAATCTTACTTTTGACCGCAGCAGTGGTTAGCGCTTGGTATGCTGGCTTAAAGTCCGCAGAAAAAGAATTAAAAATAGAACGTAAAATTAGTTCAAAAGTAATTGACACGACGGCTTCCTTGATTGTAGTTCTCGATAGCCAAGGACGGATTGTCCGCTTCAACCAAGCTTGCGAAAAAACCACAGGCTACTCGACAGCAGAAGTTGTCAATAAATATGTGTGGGATTTGTTTTTGATTACGGAAGAAATAGAACCAGTTAAAACCTTTTTTAGCGAACTAAAATCCGGACATTTTCACAGCGAATATCAAAACTATTGGCGTACTAAAAAGGGCGATAAACGCTTAATTTCTTGGTCGAATACTGTGACGACCGATGGCGCGGGATTAGTAGAATATGTGATAGCAACTGGCATCGATATTACGGACCGCCAAAAAGCAGAAATAGCCCTGGCTTTATCCTACACTAAGCTAGAAAGCCACGTCAAAGAGCGCACAGCAGAACTGACAGTAGCTAAAGAAGCGCTGCAAGCTCAAGAAGAACGATTTCGCTGTTTGAGTTCCTGTTCGCCAGTCGGCATTTTTATGGCCGATTTTGAGGGGCGCTACACCTACGCTAACCCGCACTGTCAGGCTATTTGCGGCTTGAGTTTGGCAGAACTTTTAGGAGACGGTTGGGAGAATTGCATCCACCCGGAAGACTGCGATCGCGTATTAGCCCGATGGTTAGATTATACTCGGGAAGGTGGGGAATATGCGATCGAGTATCGCTTGCAAACACCAGAGGGGATTGTGCGCTGGATTAACGTTTGTTCCTCGCGGATGTTCTCCGACTCCGGCGAACTCATCGGATACGTGGGTACGGTGAGAGATATCACGGAAAGACAACAAGCGCAAGCAGCTTTGGCAAGCAGCGAACAGCAACTGAGAACGCTGCTAGAAAATACGCCAGATATCATTATCCGCACGGACAAAAAACTGCGTTATATGTATGTCAATAAAGCAGTTGAAACAAGCCAAGAAAAACCGCTTTCATTCTTCCTGGGAAAAACCAGTCAAGAAATAGGAGTGCCGCCGGACCTGTGCGAGGTGTGGGATGAAACGCTGCAAAAAGTGTTAGAAACAGGTCGAGAAGAAATCATCGAATTTCAGGCATTCTCAACCAACGGTATCCGAAGTTATCAATCCCGCGTCGTTCCAGAATTTGGCAAAGACGGCGTACCAGAATCCGCCTTAATTGTCGGCCGCGATATCACAGAACTCAAACTTGCAGAAACTCAAAGATTGCAGTTAACAATCGAGCAAGCAGCGAGAGAAAAAGCGGAAATACAACAGCAGCGCTCGGCATTTTTAGCAGAAGTCAGCAAAATGCTGGCTGATGCGTTTGACGGGGAAACGGTGCTGCAAAAGGTAGCAGAATTAGCAGTAAATTCGATCGCCGACGGGTGCTGCATTCATTTGACCGAAACCGACTCAAAAGTGCGCGGAGTCGCAGCAGCTCACGCAGAAGCCTCTATAGTTGATAGTCTGAATAACTTGAGAATCCGCAGTCCGATCGCCGACAATGCTATTAACGGCTATCCGCTGGTAATCCGCACCGGAACATCCGAACTAATTGCCGAAGTGGATGAGGAAATTTTAGCAGCAGGATGCGAAAATGCAGCAGAAATGGAAATATTGCGATCGCTCAATATCGGCTCGCACGCTTGCGTACCGCTGAAAGCGCGCGGGCGGGTAATGGGTTCGATCACTTGCTTTACCTCAAAGTTTGGCCGCCGCTACAGTGCAGAAGACATGGCAATGCTAGAAGATTTAGCATACCGCGTCGCGATCGCCCTCGACAACGCCAGACTTTATGCAGAAGCGCAGCAAGCACTATCTCAAACAGCGCAATCCTTCGCCTTAATTGACGCGCTGTTAGAAGCATCTCCCCTAGCGATTTGCTTTTTCGATCGCGAAATGCGCTTCATCCATATCAATCAAGTATTAGCAGAACTCAACGGTTTGCCTATCGAACAGCATCTCGGCCAAGACTTCCGGCAATTGTTGCCAAAATATGCAGCCAAATTTGCGCCGATAATTCAGCAAGTTTTAGAAACTGGCCAGCCTGTTTTAAACTTAGAAATGAGTGGCGAACCGGATGGGAAACCGGGATATTTCGGTTACTGGGTAGCAAACTATTACCCAGTTAAAAATGAAAGAGAAGAAATAATCGGAGTCGGCCTAATTCTCACAGATATTACCGCAGCAAAACAAACAGAATTAGCTTTGCGGGAAAGCGAAATGCGCTGCCGCAGCGTGGTAGAATCTAACATGATCGGCATCGGTTTCTGGGAGGCCAACGGCGAAGTTACTGACGCTAACGACGCCTTGCTGGAAATGATTGGATATACGAGGGAAGACTTAGTTTCGGGACAAATTCGCTGGGTCGAATTTACGGCGCCGGAATACGGAGAACTCGATCGCGCCGCCGTCGCGCAAGTCGCAGCCGGAGGAAGTTGCCCGCCTTATGAAAAAGAATTGATCCGCAAAGACGGCACGCGCTTCCCAGTTTTAGTCGGCGGCGGAAACTTCCAAGGATGCACAGACAAAGGAGCATTCTTCGTACTAGATATCACCGATCGCAAACAAGCCCAAAACCAACTTCTAGAAAACGAAATACGCCTTCGCCGCCAACTAGCAGAACTCGACTTAGTTTACAACACCACACCAGTCGGGCTGTGCTTTGTCGATACCAATTTGCGCTACATCCGCATCAACGAATGCCTCGCTCAGATCAACGGCCGCTCGATCGCAGAGTACCTCGGGCGCACCGTTAGAGAAGCGAGTCCGGAAATCGCCGATATGCTAGAGCCGATTTACCGCCAAGTGCTGGCGACGCAAACCCCCGTGCTCGACTTGGAAATTAAGGCCGAAACCCTGCAACAGCCCGGAGTTTTGCGGGATTGGCAAATCAGCTTTTACCCCGCGATCGATGAATCCGGAACACTGCTGGGAGTCAGCACCGTGGTTGCCGAAATCACCGATCGCAACCAAGCAAAACGAGTAGTGCAGCAAAGCGAAGCCATATTCCGGCGGCTGTTCGAGTCAAATATTTTCGGAGTCGCGATCGGCGATTTGAGCGGCCGCATCGCCTACGCCAACCAATCCCTGCTCAACATGGTCGGCTACACCCGCTCAGATTTGCTCTCCGGTCAAATGCGGTGGGACAGGATGACCCCCCCCGAATACCTGCACCTCGACGCCGTGGCGGCGCAAGAACTGCGAGTTAAGGGAGTCGCAACTCCTTTCAAGAAAGAGTACATCCGCAAAGATGGCAGCCGCGTGCCGATTCTGATGGGCGGCACGATCCTGTGCCCGGACGCTCGCGAACCAGAGACGATCGTCGCATTCTACATCGACTTGACCGAGATATCGCGGGTGGAAGCAGAACTCAAAAACAATCAACAACGGCTGCAAATCGCTCAGCAAGCAGGCAAAATCGGAACTTTTGAATGGAACGTCCAAACCGACGAGCTCGCGTGTACGCCGGAGTTAGAGGCTTTGTACGGGCTGCCGGTCGGCGCTTTAGACAGCTATCAAAGTTGGGCCCAAATGCTGCATCCAGACGATCGCGCTGTTACCGAACAGCAGGTAAAAGCTGCGGGGGCTTCCGGGGAGGAATTAAACATTGAGTTCCGCATTTGCCGCCCCGACAAAAGCGTAGGCTGGATTGCTTGCAGGGCTAAGGGGTTTCCCGACGATCGCGGTTTGCCTTGGCGGACGATCGGCGTGAACGTCGATATCACCGATCGCAAACAAGCAGAAGCAGCGCGATCGCACCTCAATCAAACTTTAGAAGCCTTGATTCAGGCTTGTCCCCTGGCAATTACCGTTTTGGACACCGACGACGGCACTGTGAAAATGTGGAACCCAGCCGCCGAGAGGATTTTTGGCTGGTCCGAATCAGAGGCGTTAGATCAATTTGCGCCCAGCGTTCCCGCAGACAAGCGGGAGGAATTCATGGCGAATTTGAAACGAATTCGCCAAGGAAACGCGATCGCCGACATGGAAACCCAGCGCCAAAGGAAAGACGGCAGCTCGATCGACATCAGTTTGTGGGCAACTCAAGTCCGCGACAGCAACGGGAACATCAACTGTATGTCGATCGTCACCGACATCAGCGATCGCAAGCAATTGGAGGCCCAACGCGCTCAGTTGCTCGATCGCGAACAGGCCGCGCGGGCCCAAGCAGAAGCCATCAACCGCCTGAAAGACGAGTTTCTAGCCACTCTTTCCCACGAACTGCGCACGCCTCTAAATGTGATTATGGGCTGGGCACAGAGGTTGCGCACCCGCCCGTACACCGCAGAGGATTTAGCTTCCGGTTTGGAAGCGATCGAGCGTCAGTCGAGGGTGCAAGTGCAGGTAGTGGAAGATTTGCTCGATGTTTCCCGGATTATTCAAGGTAAGCTGGCTCTGAAACCCGGCTGGTTCATCATGAGACAGACGATTGAGTTTGCTCTGAAATCAGTTCGTTTGGCGGCCAAGGCTAAGTCTGTCACCGTTTCCTCAGAATTTGACCCCGCAGTCAGCTTGATGTGGGGCGACGCCCCGAGGGTCCAGCAGGTAGTGTCGAATTTGCTGACTAACGCCGTCAAGTTTACGCCTTCGGGGGGAAATGTGGAACTGCGCTTATCGGCGGTAGCTGTTACCGATTCCTCATCACCTAATTACGTGCAAATTACTGTCAGCGATACCGGAAAGGGCATTTCCCAAGAGTTTCTGCCCTACGTGTTCGATCGCTTCCGACAAGCAGACGGCTCGATTACTAAGCATCAAAACGGTTTGGGACTGGGATTGGCGATCGTCCGGCACTTGGTGGAACTCCACGGTGGCACTGTGACTGCGGAAAGTCCGGGTAAAAACAAGGGTGCGACATTTACGGTGAAACTGCCGCTCAAACAGCGTCGGAATCACCAGCCAAAGTTGAGAGAGGAAAGCAAATCCCCTCAAATCCGTCCGGGTATTTTGGCAGGTTTAAAGGTATTGGTAGTTGATGGAGAACCCGACAACCGCGAGTTTTTGATTGTGGCGATCGAAGAGTTGGGGGCGACTGCAACTGCGGCAGCTTCGGCTGCGGAGGCGATCGACATTTTACAGCAGTCGCCGCCGGATATTTTAATCAGCGATATCGCTATGCCCGATGAGGACGGCGACTCGCTGATCCGCCAAGTGCGATCGTCCGCATCCGACAAAATCAAGCGCTTGCCGGCCGTGGCGCTGACAGCTTATGCTAGCGAACAAGACCGCGCTCGGGCGATCGCCGCCGGTTACAACGAACATTTAACAAAGCCGATCGAACCCGCTGTATTCGCCGCCGTTTTAGCAAAGTTAACAAATTTGCAGTAACGCGATCGGGCGTTACTGCAAACTCTGACTCTTGTAAACTAAACAACCAAAAGTGCGAGAGTGAAGGAGGAAAAATTATTCCTACAGCAGCGCAGTTACTCAAATGCTTTGTAGTTTGCTATGAATTAACAAATATGTATCAGCCTATCTACATAGTGCGACTCGATGAACGCACAAATTACCTGTATATTTTGGCTGGTGAAACTATTGAAATAGAGATTTATCCTAACGGGCAATGGAGATACTGTGATGAACAAGCCTAATTTTCAAGCTATGAGCAGAAAGGAATTGCGAGCTTATGTACTTGCTCACCGAGAAGATAATGAGGCTTTCTATGCTTTGGCGGATCGGCTACACGAATCAGTAGCCGCAACTGAGGCTGCTGTTGTTAAATGGTTGCACTTCCAGCATCCCAATCAAACTATTAATAAAATTTCCGAAAGCTCCTCTAGCTTGATTTTGACAGATGGAGAGGGAAATCAAACAGAAATTAAAATTCAAGTTATGGGCAGTTATTTGCCGAATAATAAGCCGTTAATCGAGCTGTTAATTAAAGATATGATTTCCCATACACAGAAACAACATATAAAAACTCTGGCTGTTTTTGTTAGTAGAAATGAATCAACAGCAAAACAGCTAGAAACAGAACTGACAGAGGCAAATTTTGACAGCCGCGCCCAATCTTCGCTGGTAGTTGGCTATATTGAACCCGGAGGAAAATTTCAGAGCCTACCAGGCGCGACAATTGCCGGGGTGAAGGCAGACCACAGCAGTTAAAATTCGATCGCCAGCACAATTGGTTCACACCCATGCCCATTTATTTCTTCAACCGCCCAGCAGCCAAACTTTTCAGCAAGCTGCCCCTGCGAACGGTTCTGATTGTTCCGTTTGTTTTGCAAACGATAAGTGTAGTCGCGCTAGCGAGCTTTCTTTCTTTCAAAAACGGTCAGAAATCAGTTGAGAATGTAGCGCATCAGCTAATCGAACAAGTAGGAGAACGGATTAGCGATCGCCTCACCGATCCTGATGGGCTGTCGGCGATCAATACCTTTCTGACTCGGCTGCACTTCTCTGCATCGGGACAGACTTTTATAATGGATCGATCGGGGAATCTGATTGCCACATCCACACGAGAAACACCCTTGGTGACGCCAGCAAAAAACCAACCGACGCCATTGCTAGCCATCAACAGCAAGGACGCCCGAACGCGAGATATTGCTCGACAACTCGCCAACCGATTTGGCAACTTCCGCACGCTGCAAACAACCCAGAAATTTACCCTGGCGAACAACCGCGATCGCCAGCGGCATTTTGTCCGCGTCACTCCTTATCGAGATTTCCGCGGCTTGGATTGGTTGATTGTGGTGGTGGTGCCAGAGTCTGATTTCATCGCTCGCCTTCAAGCAAATACGCGCAACACATTGTGGTTGTGCGCCTGTACGCTGCCGCTGGCGATCGCGATCGCATTGTTGACTTCCCGTTGGGTGACAAAGCCAATTATGCGCTTGAATACCGCCGCCAAAAATGTTGCCAAAGGAAAATGGGATCGACCTTTAGAAATTAGACGCTTCGATGAAGTCGGAGAACTCGCCAATTCCTTTAATCTTATGGCAGCACAACTGCAACAGGCTTTTGCAGACCAAAAATCTTTAAATGAAGCTTTAGCGCAGAGCGAGAGCCAACTCAAGCAATTTATCGAAGCCATACCTGCGGGAGTAGCTATCCACGATGCCTCCGGTCAAGCCGTGTACTTCAACGAAACTGCCAAGCATTGGCTCGGCGTAGAAACTATCCCCGATGCGACTTTACAAGAAGCAGTAAAAGTTTATCAAATGTACCGCAAAAACCAGCCGTATCCAACTGAAGAACTGCCCGCATTCCGAGCGCTGCGCGGCGAAACGGTGTTCCTTGACGATTTAGAACTTCATCGAGATGGGAAATTTATTCCTTTTGAGGTGCGCGCCACACCAATTTTCGACGAAGGCGGAAACATTATTTATGCCCTGATTATTTTTTATAACATCGCACAGCGCAAACAATCTGAAAAAATATTAACTGACTACAATCGCACTTTAGAATCCGAAGTTGCGGAACGTACCGACGCCTTAGCTCGTGCTAACGAAATATTAGAATATGAAATAGCCGAGCGCCAATTGATCGAGCAAAAACTTTACACTTCTACCGAGCAAGTTCTACAAATATTTGAGTCAATTGCAGATATTGTATTAATTTTTGAATTGCCAGAAAAAACGATCAAAATTATACCCACCAAGGGCATTTCTCACTACAACTATCAGACGAGTCAGATTGACTCGATCATCGAACAATTTTTTCATGAGGAAAGCGAGGAGATTTATTTTGCTCAAGTTCGACAGGCATTGGAAATTAAACAAACGATTAGTTTTGATTACAGTCAGCAGATTAATAATCAAGAAGTTTGGTTTGCTGCTAAAATTTCGCCGCTGTCCGATCGCTCTGCGGTTTGGGTAGCGCGCGACATTAGCGATCGCCAGTTAGCCGAATCCCGACTGCTGGAAGCTCAAAAAATTGCCCGTATTGGTAGTTGGGAACACGATATCGCCACAAATACAACCACTTGGAGTGAGGAACTCTATCGCATTTACGAGTTCGATCCGACTCAAAAACCGCTGCCAACCGAACAATTAATCGAGCGTTTTCATCCAGAAGATCGATCGCGCTATGTCGCAATACTTCGCGATCGAGCTATGTCGGGACAAAGCTTTGAAATCGATCTGCGGCTGATCCGAAGAGATGGCTCGCTCTGTTACATAGAAGTCAGAGGGAAACCGCTTTACGATGAAAAAGGGCAGTTGATGCGTTTGTTTGGCACTGTCTTGGATATTAGCGATCGCAAACAAGCCGAGTCAGCTTTGCGAGAAAGCGCGCAGGGGGAACAAGCCATCGCCCGATCGATCGATCGCATCCGTCAATCCTTAGATATTGACACAATATTCAAAACTACAACCTCTGAACTGCGACAAACCCTAAAATGCGATCGTGTCGGTATCTATCGTTTTAATCCTGATTGGAGCGGGGAATTTGTTGCCGAGTCACTGGCTCCGGGCTGGATATCTCTGATGCAACAAACCGACGATTTTAATTTTCCAAACACTCTTCTCGAAGACTCTCGCTGTACCGTGAAAACTATGCAAGCCTCCGGTGAACCAGTGCGAGATACCTATCTACAAAGAAATCAAGGCGGTATGTATGCTAGAGGCGTTCCTTACCACATAATTGAAGACATATACAGCGCTGGGTTGACTCCTTGTTACCTGCAACTGTTAGAGCAATTTCAAGCTAGAGCCTACGTTATTTTTCCTATATTTTGCGGCAGTCAACTTTGGGGTTTGCTCGCCAGCTATCAAAATTCTGCACCCCGCACTTGGCGCGAAGCAGAAATCAATATTGGGGTGCAAATTAGCACTCAACTGGGAGTCGCCTTACAACAAGCTCAATTGCTCGAAGCCACTCAGCAGCAATCGCTACTGCTCCAACAAGCCGCCTGGGCAGCAGAAGCCGCCAACGTCGCGAAAAGCACTTTCCTGGCAAATATGAGCCACGAACTCCGCACCCCGCTCAACGCAATTCTGGGATTCTCCCAATTGATGCAGCGTTCTACCAACCTCAGTCGCGAACAGCAGGAAAATATCCGCATTATCAACTGCAGCGGAGAACACTTGCTAGCTCTGATCAATCAAATATTAGATTTAGCCAAAATAGAGGCGGGACGCATTACCCTCAACCCAACAGACTTTAAATTAAGCAGCTTGCTGAACGATGTAAAAGAGATGTTCCAACTTCAGGCACGGGAGCAACAATTACAGTTAACATTTGACTGCTCTAGCGATATTCCCGAATACGTGCAAACAGATCAACTTAAGTTGCGCCAAGTTTTAATTAATCTGCTTTCTAACGCCATTAAGTTTACGAAAGAAGGAGGCATTGCGGTAAGAGTAAGTGCAGTGATGGAGGGTGAAAACCAACAATTACCAATCACTAATTATCAATTACATTTTGAAATAGAAGACACTGGTTTCGGCATTGCTCCTGAAGAGTTAGAGCGGCTTTTTCAACCGTTTGTGCAAACCAAAACAGGGGCAGCATCTCAGCAGGGAACAGGCTTGGGACTGGCTATCAGCCAACAGTTTATCAAGCTGATGGGTGGCATCATTACTGTGCGCAGTGAAGAAGGACGCGGCACAACTTTCGCGTTTGATATCTCCGTCAGCGCCGTTGAGGCCCCGGCGACTCAACCCCTACAGCCGCCGCGTCGGGTGATAGCTCTAGAACGCAACCAACCGCGCTATCGTATTTTGATTGTGGACGATCGAGCCGACAACCGCCAACTGCTGATCGAACTCCTCGCTGCCTTTAACTTTGAACTCCAAGAAGCCAGCAACGGCATAGAAGCTATTGAAATGTGGTCGAGTTTTGAGCCACACTTAATTTTTATGGATATGTGGATGCCCGTGATGGATGGACAGGAAGCGACGAAACGTATTAAAGCCACGGTTAAAGGTCAAGCTACCCCCATTATTGCCCTGAGTGCCGGTAACGCCGACGAAGCGCGAACCGTTACTGTATCAGATGATTGCGATGACTTTATCCACAAACCCTTTCGAGATACAGAAATCTTTGCCACCCTGCACAAACATCTCGGAGTGCGTTACATTTACGATGAACCGGAGAGTGTTCCCGACTCAACTCAAATCGAAGCTCCCACTCCAGAGACTGTTGCAGCTTTACCCGCAGATTGGCTCGCAGCTTTAGAGAAAGCCACAATTGAGTGCGATTTAGAGTTAATACTTATCCAAATTGAACGAATTCGCGATCGAAATGACGCTTTAGCTAGCGCTCTAGCCGCATTGGCTAACGAGTTTCAGTTCAACCAAATACTAGCTCTCATCCATCCCGAAATAAAATAAAAACGATATTATATCGGGTTTTTATTGAGTACGACCGTCCTCATAAAACCCGCTCGGACGGTCGTATTCACTACAAACCTATAAATGTTATTTTACCAAACTAGATATGAATCGCGAACCAACTCCCGTCTTAAAAGGGAATATTTTAATTGTTGATGATATTCCGGCTAATTTGCAACTTTTAGCTCAAATACTCTCGCAGCAAGGCTACAAAACACGCACCGCACCCGACGGCAAACTAGCTCTGCGGTCGATCGAATTAACTGCTCCTGACTTGATATTGCTGGATATCATGATGCCCGGTATGGACGGCTACAAAGTCTGCCAAGCGTTGAAAGCTTCTCCCACAACCAAGGACATTCCGGTTATTTTTATCAGTGCTTTAAATGAAGTGTTTGATAAAGTCAAAGCCTTTGAACTTGGTGGTATAGATTATATCACAAAACCGTTTCACGAACAAGAAGTTCTGGCCCGCGTCTCAAATCAACTCGTGCAGCGCCAGTTGTTTCAACAAACGCAATCCTATGCCCAGCAACTCGAACAAACCGTAACTGAACTCAAGAAGACTCAAGCTCAGTTAATACAGAAGGAAAAAATGGCTTCTTTAGGTCAGCTAGCGGCAGGGATTGCTCACGAAATCAACAATCCCGTCAGCTTTATCTACGGCAATCTTGCTCTAGCGGCGGACTATGCGCGAGATTTGCTTCGCCTCGTCGAATTGTACCGACATTACTACCCGCACCCCCTTCCAGAAATTATCGGCGAATTGGACGAAATTCAACCCGACTTCATCGCAGAGGATTATCCAAAACTGCTGAATTCGATGAAAGATGGTGCTTCTCGGATCAGTCAAATTGTGATGTCTTTGCGCAACTTCTCCCGCCTTGGCGAACAAAAGTACAAGTCAGTGGATATTCATGAAGGCATTGACAATACTTTAGTTATTTTGCAGCACCGGCTGAAGGGAGCAAACAAAGCTGGTGAGATAGAGGTCATTAAACACTACAGCCAACTGCCAAGAGTCACCTGTTACGCCAGTGAATTAAATCAGGTGTTCATGAACCTGCTAAGTAATGCTATTGATGCCCTGCAAACTCAACCGTCTCCCCGAAAAATTACCATCAGCACTTCAGTAAGTTGTGAGTCAGAATCGGCCCTGCACAATCAAGATTCAAAATTAGCCACTCACAACTATAAATCGGTTGTTATTCACATTGCCGATAACGGTTGTGGGATGAGTGAGGAAGTGCGCCACCAGATATTTGACCCATTTTTTACTACGAAGCCTGTAGGCAGCGGTATTGGATTAGGGTTGGCAATCAGTCACGATATTGTAGTGGAAAAACATCGAGGGCAAATCAGTTGTATTTCTGCTCCGGGCCGAGGAGCCAAGTTAATTGTGCAGATTCCGATCTGTGTTAAATCTTAACGGTTAAAATGTTAACAGACGGAGATGATATAGCAATCCTAAATGAGTCGTAAATTTTTTACCCCACCCCAACCCTCCCCTTAGTAAGGGGAGGGAGTAAGAATTTCACAAATGATTTAGGAGTGCTATATATCAGATAGATTGTAGCCGAGAATCTGTTGGGAAACGGCAATGCCGTGTCCGGCGCGGGAATTAGGGAAACGGCATTGTCGTTTCCCTACTGTTCGCAGTAAGGACTATTGTATTTACTTTAAATCGAGCAATCCGCTAGTTTTTAGCTTGGGATTAAACCGGATTTCTTCAGTTACACCGCGAGCTTTCAGCAGCGAAAAAATTTCATTTTCTACGCGCCGCGCCACATTTTTCAACAATTTATCTTTGGCAATTTCATCGGCGAAGATACCTTCATAATTTGCCGTTTCTTGGGCAGTCATCACAGTTTTGGTGTCGATGGGATCGTTCCACTTGGCAGCATCGACACCGTTGCCTTGGGGTTGGGAACCGTTTTCCGCAATCCAACTCGAGCGGATGCTTTCTAGAATAGTGCGGCTGGGTTTGTCGATAGTTTGGATTTTCAGCCAGTAGCAATATTGGGTTTGCCGTACCAAATGCTGTTTGAGGCTGAGGTAAATGTCGCGAGAATAACCGACAAATTGCAGGACTTTCTCGCTGTCAAAAATTGCGTAAACGCCAATTTTTCCCTGGATAAAATCGGGCAATTTCCCCTCGGAGTCAATGTAGGGAATGAATTCTAAGCTGGCGAGAGAGTGAATGTCTTCTGTCATCCGATTTTAGATTTTAGATTTTAGATTTTAGATTAAACCACAGATGAACCAGCCTTGACCTAACTCTTGAAAACGCGATAAACGGCACAGAGACGGCTGGGTTTAAATATTTTGGCTTGGAACATGAAATTAGGCGGGACGTTGACGATCGCAAAATCGCTCGATTCGTGATACTTTTCAAATTCAGCAGGCATTCCCTTCGGCGTCTCGCTGCTGTAAGGGACGGGCTGAAAAAGTAACTCGGCAAACTCAATGCGCGAGCATTGCAATTGTAGGGCTACTTGTTGGAGAAAGCTGTCACCGGTTAATGAACCGAACAGTGCAGTTTTAGCATCAGGTTCGAGGACAAAACTGCTATCGTAGCTTTCAATAATCTTAAGACCCATTTTCTGTGTACTCCTGACAGACGGCGGTTAACGGTTATCAGTTATCAGTTAACTGTTGATTGAGCGATCGACTTAATCCTGAATTTTACCTGAGACTGACCGTTTTGAACGCACAAGGTATTCGGCATGAGGTCAATCGATTTTAGATTTTAGATTTTAGATTTTAGATTGAAGCATTGCCCCCACGGATAAATTCGGGGGTTCCTTTATCGGATACAGGTTTTTTATTTCTCCACGGATGAATCTGGGGGCTTGTATCCTGGATGCTTTCGGTCAATAAAAATACCACAATCCCGAAAATTTGACAAATAGCCCTGATTTATTTGCCGATCGCTTTTATCATGTCCCTATCGCCATCTATCAGACTACGACTAAAAGGCTATGCAGAAGATTGAAAAAGCATCATTCCCAGCTTTGAGAAGTGCCCCGAACCAGCCGGATTGGCTAGAATTCGCAGAATACGCCTCTGTTGCCGGTTCAGCGATTGGCGCGATTGCTGCTGGATTGTCAGGCCAAATTCTCTACGCTGTTGCCCCTTTAACCGCAGCACTCTCGCTGAATCTCGCCAATCGCCAGCGTTTCGAGCAACAAATGCAACACAAGGCAAATTCTGCGATCGCGGACGTACAGGCCGCTGTAGAACGTCGATCGCAGCAAGTTCAGATACTACCTGGACAACCTGCGGAACTCTACACCGCTGTCTCCGACTTGCAGCACAAAATCCTGGGCTTGGAATCCGGCGCCATCGCCGAGGTACAAGCTGCCGTAGCCTCCCTCGAACGCCAAGCGCAGGCGCTTCCGGCAGATTCTCAGGAGTTCAACACCATCCTGTTGGATTTGCAGCAAAAAGTGCGCATTTTGGAAAATAGTGCCCTCAGAGAGCATGATTGGGAAAATGTCAACGTCCGATTTTTATTGGTGAACGAAAAGTTAACTGAAGTTAAAACTCTTACAGCTCAGTTGCAGGAGCGATCGAACGAAGTAGACTTTGATACAATCCAAGCTTCTGTGAAGCAATTGCAGGATTTGCTCGATAGACCCACAATAGACACAGAAATGCTGCAAACCGAGATGCAGCATTTGCAGCAGCAAGTTTCCGAATTGCAGCGGCAAAATCAAGAAATTGTCAAGCCTTATTTGCAGCGTCTGACTCGCGCAGTGAAGAAACTATCAACAAATTAGTCGTTAGTTATGAGTTTTTCGTAGGCTGCTGCGCGCACTTTCCCTCCTTCTTTCGTAGGGTGCGCCGGGCCGCGCACCTTACCAATTACCAATTACCAATTACCCATTACTAAATTTTTGCCAAGCTTGCCAGAAAATATAAATCGATAAGATTGCCAAGAGCGATCGAAAAGCTAAACTAACAATACGATCGGGCAATCTCGGCAAAAACCGCGTGCTCACCTGCACCCCCAACAAACCGCCGCCGCCCAGAATCAACCCCACAACCCACAAAACATTCCCGCGCGCCGCGTGTCCAGCCGTCGCGGAAATTGCCGTGATGACGATGACGCCCAAGCTCGTTTGAATTGCAGTTTTAATGCTTTCTCCTAACAGCAAAATTTGCAGGGGAACCATAATCACGCCGCCGCCTACGCCAAACAAACCCGCTAATAAACCCGCAGCACTGCCGGTAGCAATTTTAGCAAAAGTTGGATGGAATAAAATATTTGAATTTTGTGGTAATTGGTAATTGGTAATTGGTAATTGAGGATTTTCCCCTTGTCCCGCTTGTTCTCCTAGTTCCCCTTGTTCTGCTTCCGCTTTCTTCTTAGCTGTCACGCGCTTGCGAACTTCAATTAAATAAATATTCAGCCACAGCAACAGCCCAAAACTAAGTAACAGCAAGTAAGGCGGAAATATCCCCGCCAAATAAGCACCGATTTGTGCTGTGATGACGGCGGGAAATCCTATGCCGGCGACTTGACTCAAGCTGAGGTAGCCCATGCGCCAATTCTGGATGCTGCCAGAAATAGCTGTAATGACGATCGACAAACCGCTAGTAGCAACCGCTTGCACCGGAGCGTAATTGAGAGCCACCAACAAAGGTACGAGCACCGTACCGCCGCCGATACCCAAAAAACCAGCTAGAATTCCGGCAAAAAGTCCGGCCGCACCCAGAATCAATAATTCACTGATAGTCATTAGTCATTAGTCTGTAGTTAACAGTCAACAGTCAACAGTCAACAGTTAACAGTCAACAGTCAACAGTTAACAATCAACAATCAAATTTTAAGAATCATTAGTTGTGCCGTCGGGCATAATTGCCCGCCTCAAATCTGCATCGCGGAAGTTAGTTCGATTGAGATTAGCATCAATCAAAACCGCTTCCATCAAAATAGCCCCGCTAAAATTAGACCAGCAAAGCTTTGCCCGGTACAAATTAGCACCGCTCAAGTTAGCTCTTGCCAGCGTTGACCAACTCACATTAGCAACTCTCAAATTAGCATTGCTCAAATTAGCTTCGCTCAAATTAGCTCCAACCATCGTTACTTGGCGCAAGTCTGCACCAGTCAGGTTGGCCCCGCTTAGCATAGCCCCGCTAAGAATTGCCTGATTCAGGTTAGCTCTTTCTAAAAGCGACTCGCTAAGGATGGCATTTGTCAGGTTTACCGCTTTGAGAGTTGACCAACTCAAATTTGCTTTCATCAAATTAATGCGAATCATGCTAGCGTCGGTTAAGTTGGCCGCAAACAAATTCGCTTCGGTAAAGTTGGCTTCGGTCAAATTAGCTTCCGTCAAATTAGCCTTGGTCATGTTGACTTCTCTCGCCATTGAGCCGCGAAGGTTTGCTCCCATCAGGTTAGCCCCGCTGAGATTGGCGCGGCTCAAATCAGTACCGATCAGATTTGCTTCGGTCAAATTAGCTTCCGTCAAGTCCACCCCTGGCAATTTCACCTCGCGCAAGTTCGCTCCCGTCAGGTTAGCGCCTTTGAGGTTTGCGTCTTGGAAATTCGCTCTGGTAAAGTTAGCCTCGCTGAGGTTTACCCCTTGTAAGTCGGCCCCGGCGAGGTTAATTTCTCGAAAATTTCTTTCTCCGGCCGCATATTGCCTCAGAATTCGATCGGCCTCCATGTCATTCGCCTCGCAATTGTTTTCAAACGTTAGAGTGATGGGTGTTACCACATCATCCCAGATAACTACGGTATTCACCCTGCACGTGTAGTATCTGTAGAATCTTTGCACTGCTTTCCTGGCAATGCTGTGCTGCTGCCTCCTAAAAGGCCTGACAAATATCAACGCTTCTGAGAAAATCAACAATAGGGTAAAACTCTCGGCACTGGGCACTCAAACAGCCAGCAGCAAAGAAAAACAGACAACTGACAAGTCAACAACAGACAACTGACAAAGGAAATTTTAAAATGCCTGAAAATTTGAGAAGCCAAGCTGTGACTGGAGGCGTGCAGCGCGCGCCCAACCGGGCAATGCTGCGGGCAGTCGGTTTTGGCGACGGCGATTTCACTAAGCCGATTGTGGGGATTGCCAACGGGTACAGCACGATTACGCCCTGCAATATGGGATTGAACGACCTCGCTTTGCGGGCTATTGCGGGTGCAAGAGAAGCCGGCGCGATGCCGCAGATGTTCGGCACGATTACTATCAGCGACGGGATCTCGATGGGAACTGAAGGGATGAAATATTCTCTGGTGTCGAGAGATGTGATTGCTGATTCCATCGAAACTGTTTGCAACGGCCAAAGTATGGACGGGTTGCTGGCTGTCGGCGGTTGCGATAAAAATATGCCGGGGGCGATGATTGCGATCGCCCGCATGAACATTCCTGCTATTTTTGTTTACGGCGGCACGATCCAGCCCGGACACCACAACGGACGGGATTTAACCGTAGTCAGCGTTTTTGAAGCAGTCGGTCAATTCAGCGCCGCCAAAATTGACGAAACAGAACTCAATGCAGTGGAACACAAAGCTTGTCCCGGCGCTGGTTCTTGCGGCGGAATGTTCACCGCAAATACGATGTCGAGCGCTTTTGAAGCGATGGGCATGAGTTTGCCTTATTCTTCGACAATGGCTGCTGAGGATGCCGAAAAAGCTGACAGCGCTGCCGAATCTGCAAAAGTTTTGGTGGAAGCTGTCCGCAAACAGTTGTTACCCAGCCAGATTTTGACTCGCAAGGCTTTTGAAAATGCGATCGCGGTAATTATGGCAATCGGCGGTTCAACGAACGCTGTGCTGCATTTATTGGCCATTTCAAATGCGATCGGAGTTGAGTTGTCCCTCGACGATTTTGAAACTATTAGAGCGAAAGTGCCGGTGCTGTGCGACCTCAAACCCAGCGGCAAATACGTAGCAACCGATTTGCACAAAGCCGGCGGCATTCCTCAAGTAATGAAAATGCTGTTAGAACAGGGTTTGCTGCACGGCGACGCGCTGACAATTACCGGTCAAACTGTTGCTGAAGTGTTGGCAGATATTCCAGCCGAACCCCGCACCGACCAAGATGTCATCCGCCCTTGGAACAACCCGCTTTACGCCCAAGGACATTTAGCAATTCTCAGGGGAAATCTGGCAACAGAAGGAGCCGTTGCTAAAATTACTGGCGTTAAAAAACCGATAATTACCGGCCCGGCGCGGGTATTTGAATCTGAAGAAAATTGTTTGGATGCAATTTTAGCGGGCAAAATTCAAGCCGGAGATGTGATTGTGATCCGCTACGAAGGGCCCAAAGGCGGGCCGGGTATGCGCGAAATGTTAGCACCAACTTCGGCAATTATTGGCGCAGGTTTGGGCGATTCTGTGGGGTTAATTACTGACGGTCGCTTCTCTGGCGGAACATACGGCATGGTTGTAGGTCACGTTGCACCAGAGGCGCAAGTTGGCGGCACAATTGCTTTGGTAAAAGAGGGCGATTCGATTACAATTGATGCTAAAAATCGCTTGTTGCAGCTCAATGTTTCTGATGCAGAATTGGAGCAGCGGCGCGCTCTTTGGCAGCCTCCTAAACCTCGGTATACTAAAGGCGTTTTGGCTAAATATGCTAAGTTGGTTTCTTCTAGCAGTGTTGGTGCTGTGACTGATTTGGGTTTGGGTTAAAGTAGGAGTTTTTGTAACCGCAGATAGAGGCAGATAAACGCAGAGGAACGCAGATAAAATCCTATCTGCGTTCCTCTGTTTCCATCCGCTGATATCTGCGGTTACAAAATTCCCAAATTAACTGCGCTGATTCAAAAAGCGGCCTGCCATCGACATGGCGTCAGTAATATCTACGTCGCCGTCTCCATCTGCATCTAAAAACGTATTCAAAACGGGATTGCTGCCTGGGGCTGGGTTTTGGGCGTTGCTACCGGTTTTTAGCAAATTCAGCACCAGCGGCACCAAAACAGGTATCATCGCCTGCACTGTGGCGTTATTCAAACCGGTTCTGTGGGCGATATCGTTCACTATCTGCGTCAGTTCGCCTGCTCCGAACAAACTCTGTACCGCTTCCGGATTGGGATTTGTGCCGCTAAATTCGTTGACAACTTCTTGAGCTTGGGCGTCTCCCGACTGCGATCGCACGTTTTGCAATGCCGATCGCACGTATCCGCCCAAAACCGACATTGCTAGCTGAGTCGTGCCCGTATTGACGCCCTGGTTGCTGCTCAACTGCTCTACCGCACCCAGAATGTTGCCCAACTCATTGGGACTTGCTTGTTGGTTGGGATTGTCGATCGCGCTCAAAATTTGGTCAAATAGTCCCATAATTTTTGCTCCGTACAGTTGTTTCTCAACTTTAAATTATAGCAACTCCTGTTTTTCAAGATTACAAAAAATTGTTTTGAGTTGGGTCTTATCACTCATCTATTGGCGTAGCGACAGCCAGTCAATCGATTTTAGATTTTAGATTTTAGATTTTATAATTGAAGAATTGATCCCACGGATAAATTCGGGGGATTGTTTATCGGATACAGGTTTTTTATTTCTCCACTGATGAATCCGGGGGCTTGTATCCTGGATGCTTTCGGTCAGTAAGCAATCTCATACAATTTGAGATTTGAGATTTGAGATTTGGAATGAATTATGACATCAGAGTTTAGATTGCGGGCTGAGAATGGTCTTCTTTTTTGAAAGGGCTCTAAAAACTGATAATTTTTATTTTTTTACAGTTCCTCTCTCCTCGGACTTGGTTGACAATTTCTCGTTGTAGAGGGAATTATCTTCGCGAGAAATTGGAGGTTATAAGAGCGTATTTGGCATTAAATCATCCTGCTTAATCGGCAGGGCGATCGTAAATTCCGTCCCCGTTCCCACCTCCGACCAAAAGTTAATTGTCCCACCGTGTTTCTTGACAATAATTTCGCGACCGATTGCCAATCCCAAACCAGTACCTACACCTCTCGGTTTAGTCGTAAAGAATGTTTGAAACATTTTTTCTTGACTTGCTGGCGCTATTCCGGTACCGTTATCGGAAATTCGCACTACCACTGAGTCTTCGTCTAAGTATTCTGTAGCAATCACAATCCTGGGCAAAAAACTCGGTGCTTCGTGTTTGATTGACTCCGAAGCCGATTGTTTTTTCGCCTCCTCAAAACTTGTTTTCTCACTTTTTGCTTTCTCTTCGACAGCATCTAGTGCATTGTTCAGAATGTTCACAAACACCTGGTAAAGCAAACCCATATAGCCTTCAACATTCGGAATGTTCCCGTAATTTCGCGCCACTTCAATGCCCTGTTTGATTCGGCTGTTGAGAATCAGCAAACTGCTGTCTATGCAGGCGTGCAAATCGACGGGATGAGGGGCCGCATCGTCGAGGCGAGAAAAATCTTTCAAACTTAAGATAATAGCTTTGGCTCTTTCAGCGCCTACTTGCATCGAGTCAAATATTTTCATCAAATCTTCTTTGAGAAAATCGATGTCTATTTCTTCGCCTTTCGCGATCACTGCGGCAGGCGGCTTGGAAATTTCTGTTTCGTAAGTGTTGAGCAAATCTAAAATATCTTCAACATAATGTTTCGCCGGGTCGATATTGGCATAGATAAAATTGATTGGGTTGTTAACTTCGTGAGCGACACCGGCCAACATCCGCCCCAAACTTGCCATTTTCTCATTTTGAAGTATGTGGCTTTCTTGTCCGGCTTTCAATTCTTCTAGCAAGTGATTTACTTTCTGAATCAGTTGATTCAGCGAAGCTGCCAATACTCCCACTTCATCGGTGCTGGTAACAGGTACTTGCAACTGAAAATTAGACTCTTGGGTCACTCGCTGAGCGATATTAGTTACAGCGGCGAGGGGTTTGGCGATCGCCCGACTGGTGAAGCCCGCCAGCAGTGCTGCAACGACGATCGACAGTGCCATGCTACCAAAAATTATTTGCACCCGCAGCGCCTGCGCTCGCAGCAGGGCCTCCCCCGCTGCATCTTCTTGTTCTTGGGCGCGATCGATAATTTCTGCTATATCATTGACCGCCCTATCTAGTTCCAACCCAATTTTATCTCGATCTAAATTCGACAGCAACTTGCGTTTAACACTTTTTTGAGCAGGGTTATTTGGCAAATTACTTATTTTTTGATTGACAATTTCTAGCCGATCAAGGTAATTAGACAGTAGCGAAGCGTAATTGGTTTTAAAATTTTGTAAACCTTCTACATCTTCCATGTCTTTATGACTTTCAATTTCAGATATGGACAACTTCAAACTGCGGGTATTGTTTTGTAGCTGTTGGTATTTGCGGTCAAATATTTCAGGCTGTTCGATCCAGTAAATCAGCCGCTCTTGGCTGTTTTGCGTCCGCAGTAAAGCCACCTGCAACTTATTTAAAAGCCGACTTTCTAGATCGATGTGTACTTGATTGTTCGTTCTGCGATAGTAATGATTCCCCGCCAACATCCCGACAGTCGTTCCCCCAATCGCAACACAAAGAGCCAGTGCGTACCCACGCCAGATTTTGTCGCTAATACTGAGGTTGCTAAAGGAACGGGCTATTTGAGCGAAATAATTAAGCTTTGCTGGCTGGCTCTCTTTGATGTTATGCTCGCAAGAGGTAGCGAGTGTTTGTGAAGGCTGATTCAGATGTTTGAGCTGCATAGATGCTAACCTGTGAATAATTCACGCACTGACAATTCAGTCTAACTTAAGTCGTGACTGATTTGAGAGTACGGCATGGATACTTAATTTGATAATTTTTGTGAATTAGGACGCTTTTACCTTGCCTGAGAAACCCGGTTTCTCGTTTCTACTTTCGGAGCTTCCAGGACGCACTGGCGTTAAAAAACCTGGTTTCTGTGTACTTAATGTCATATTGGTTTCTTAATAAAAAAGTATTGCTCGACTCGCTATTAAATAAATAAGTAGGTAGATGCAAATAAACTGGTCTGCGGTTCGGGCAGGTGATAAGCTGTAGCTGAGTAGTCGTGCAAGCTACAATTTCAGCAAGAGGGCGATCGCATTTGTCCGTCCCGCTGGCGCTCAAACTCCGCAAATCGCGCCCGCAGACGGACAGAATCGGGTTTGCGGGCTGGTGCAGTACGATCGGGCGCTTCGCCATAGCATTTTAGATTTGAGATTTTAGGTTTTAGATGGGGAATGACTGATGACTATCGGGGTTTGCGGCTTGCCTACAGTTGCATTCTTTTTTTTAACTCGTAAGCTGTCGCGCATTTAATTTGTAAGCTACTGTTTACTTAAACTCTGGTGGCGCGGGGAGGAGAACCCGCGATCGAGCTTCAATCTAAATGCCAATAGCTTATCACTTCCGAATTCTCATGAAAATGTAAAAATCAAAGAATAACCCTTTTATTTGCCGCTTTCCTCATGCCTTTGCCGCGCCTGTTAACCTTAATTGCTGCTTTCTGCCTCGCCCTGGGGCTGATTATTGGGCTGGTGAGTTCCTTAACAGGGCTTTACAGTCAAGTTGCGTGGTCTGCTTCTCCGCTGCTGGCTAATTTGCTGATTTTCCTGATAATTGTACTTTTGGGAACGTTAATTTTTGCGCTATTTTACTATTTTAGGCTGCTGCAACGCCCGCAGAAAGTTAAGGGAAAACGACCCATTAATCCTAAGGTTCCTGTTGTAAAAAGTGAAGCTGCTTCGGAAAATCTCAAAGCAATCAGGCAGCAAGTCGATCGCATTCAAGATGAAGTAGCGCGGCAAGCTTTGCTGTTGAGAGCTCGCGAAATTGAAGCTAGCATGGCTCGCGGCAGCGTTCGAGTAGTTGTTTTCGGCACCGGTTCTGCGGGCAAAACTTCCGCTGTCAATGCGCTGGTGGGGCGGATGGCGGGACAGGTGGGCGCGCCGATGGGAACTACCGAAGTTGGCGAAACTTACACTCTGAAATTGAAAGGAATCGATCGAGAATTAGCAATTACTGATACCCCAGGGATCTTGGAAGCGGGAGTCGCGGGAACTTACAGAGAGGAATTGGCGAGGCAGTTGGCGGCGAGGGCAGATTTGATCTTATTTGTTTTGGACGGCGATTTGCGCAAATCCGAGTACGAACCGCTGCGGACTTTGGCGGAAATTGGCAAAAGGTCGATCGTGGTTTTTAATAAAGTTGACCTTTATCCCGACACCGACAGAGATGAAATTCTCACTAGGCTGCGGCAGCGAGTCAAAGGTTTTGTATCAGCAATGGATGTAGTAGTGATTAGCGCCAATCCGCAAAAAGTTGTACTAGAAGACGGCACAATTTTTCAGCCAGACCCGGATATTATGCCATTAATTCGGCGCGTCGCTGCGATTTTGCGAGCCGAAGGCGAAGACTTAATTGCCGACAATATTTTGCTGCAATCTCAGCACTTGGGAGACCAAGCGCGCAAGTTAATTGACGCTCAAAGGAGACGGCAAGCTGATAAAGCAGTAGAGCGATTTCAGTGGATCGGAGCCGGAGTAATTGCTGTAACGCCTTTGCCAGTTGTGGATTTGTTAGCGACAGCAGCAGTTAACGCTCAGATGGTAGTAGAAATTGCCAAGATTTACGGCTGCGAATTAAATATCGATCGCGCCAAAGAATTGGCATTGTCTCTAGCAAAAACCCTAGCCAGTTTGGGAATAGTTGAAGGCGTAATTCAAGTAGTGTCAAGGGCGCTGCAATTAAGCGTAGCCGGGTTTGTACTTGGCAAAGCAATTCAAGCAGTCAGCGCCGCTTATTTAACCCGAATTGCCGGTAAAAGTTTTATTGAATATTTCCGTCACGACCAAGATTGGGGCGATGGTGGCATCACCGAAGTTGTGCAAAGGCAGTTTCAGTTAAATCGGAAAGACGAGTTTGTCAAAGCATTTGTCAAAGATGCGATCGCCCGCGTTGTCGAACCTCTGAACATCTATCAGCAAGAATCCGAACCCGAATTAGAAATGTCAGCCGAATTGGAACCAGAACCTTTGTATCAGTCGCCGCAACACGACGATTGGGAAACCCACACCAACAAGCGAAACGATGAGTGGTAATTAGTAATATCAAGTCCGGCTTAAATATGGCCCGGATTTCTCAGTCTGCGCAGGCCGACTTTGTTTGACAAGGAGCGGTTGAAACCGCAGATTGAGGGGTAATTAACTAATGTTGCCCCAGCCATAAATAAACCATCATTTCTCCTTGATCTTTAATCTCAACAGCACCACGCATTTTAACCGAAAATTTATTTTTTATTTCTTTAAATTTAGAAATTACGCATGGGTGCGTCGAAACCGATTTTTTTCACGGAAAAACTTCGTTACAGCAAGCAAGCAAAAGTAAAAGAAATAGGTTTTTGAGAGCATGATTGCGTCCTGAACTCAAATTTATACTAATTGGTCGCGCACAGCGAAAGCTGTGGCTAAAACTTCATATTGCGAGTAAATTCGATCGGCTTCGGCGTCGATTGATGGACTGGCAAGTTGATTTACTGCTTGCTGGCCGTTTTGAAACCAAAAATATCCCACCATTCCCACCGCTGGTGCAATTTGCACTAGAAAAGAGACTACCGGGACACTGTGCAGGGGTAATTTTCCCGAAATTCCCACAATAGCCGGATTCAAAAGTACGATCGACATCGCGGGCAGTTGAGAAATGGGCGTGATTTTTTAATCAGATACTCTTTCAGTCTCAGGTGCCGCATTATATTAAGAAATATGACAATAATTTTACACATTAGGGAGAGTCCGGGGGATCGGGTCAAACCATCGGATCGAGCGATCGGATCGAACACAACTTTGATAAGATGTAAGATTCACAACAAAATTTGCTATTGTCCGTCGGGGTAAAAACAATGAGCGATCGACCAATTATTCTCGGTATTGTCGGAGACAGCGCAGCGGGCAAAACCACCCTGACGCGGGGAATTGCCCAAGTATTGGGACCAGAAAATGTCACTGTGATTTGCACTGACGACTATCACCGCTACGACAGAAAGCAGCGGGCAGAAATCGGAATCACAGCATTGCATCCCGACTGCAATCACCTCGACATCATGCAGCAGCACCTCAGCCTGCTGCGCACGGGACAAGCAATTCTCAAACCCATCTACAACCACACCACAGGTACATTCGACGCGCCGGAATACATCAAGCCCAGCAAATTTGTCATAGTTGAAGGTTTGCTGGGTTACGCAACCCGAACAATCCGCGATTCTTACGACGTAAAAGTGTATCTCGCTCCTCCCGAAGAGTTGCGAACTCAGTGGAAAGTTAAGCGGGATATCATGAAGCGCGGTTATACTGAAGAACAGGTGCTTGCAGAAATAAAAAAACGGGAACCGGACTCGGAAGACTTCATTCGTCCTCAGCGTGAATCGGCTGACGTTGTAGTTAGTTTTTACCCGCCCGAAGCGGACAATGAATCGAATTTGAGCGTCCGTTTAGTGCTCAGGCCGACAATTCCTCACCCTGATTTTACTGAAATTTTAGGTCTAGGCAGCGAGAGTTTTAAACCTGCAATTCGCTTGGAACTCGATCGGGATATGGGCAAACCTGTTGACGTTTTGGAAGTAGACTCCCACGCTACCAGCGATCAAGTAAACGAACTGGAAATGATCTTGTGCAGCGAGTTGCCACACCTGCGGGGATTTTGCACCGCCCAAGGCAACCCGGAAATTGGCAAACTGATCGGCACAACTGGCGAAGTTTTGCAAAGTTACCCGCTAGCTTTGACGCAGTTGCTGGTTGCGTATCACATGATGAAAGCAATTCACGTGTATTAATTGAGAAAACTCGGCGGTTGAAACCGCTCAAGATTCAAACTTTCGTCCGCGGCTCGACGCTCGATTTGCCGAACGTCCTGCGCGGACTAAATAGTGGTAAGGTGCGCATTGCGCACCCTACAAATAGCAGCATTTCGCCCACAGTTTTACGTACATAATTTATGGGCGAAATTGCGGAATTTAAATTATATTATTTGTGTCACAATTGAGGATAAATCCTCAGTGCTGGTAAAGTCAGAGTAGCATTAGCCAATTGCTGAATCGGCAGCGAGACCGGCAAATGACTTTGAGGTGCGGGCAGCATTTCGCCTCGGAAGTCGAGGATGGTGACGAGCAGCAGATAGGCAACTGCTAAAATTATAGAAATCACCCCAGTGATAATAGCAATAATTTTTGAACGATCCATATTCAGAAATATTTAAGTGCAGCTAATATTAGTTTAACATTAAAAAGAACAATTATTAATGAACTTGTGCCATAGAATATAATCAGGTGCTACTTATTTCGCTTACGAAAATGGAACCTCTTCTAGATGCGCCAACTCCCACCGAGATGCCCGGAGCTACCCCAGTAGTGGAAACATTTAATCTGGGCAAGTTCTACCGTACTGGCTTTTGGATGAATGAAAAAATTGAATCGCTCAAAAATTGCACTCTGACTGTCTCTGAAGGGGAAACTTTCGGGTTGTTAGGGCAAAATGGAGCGGGGAAAACTACGCTGCTGAAAACTTTGCTGGGTATAGTGCGCCCTACTTCTGGCCGGGCGCTGCTGTTGGGAAGGCCTTTGGGCGATCGCACTGTGAAGCAGCGAGTCGGCTATTTGCCAGAAAATCCCTATTTTTACGATTATCTCACGGGCTGGGAATTCTTGCAATTTGCGGCGGGGTTATTTCAAATTCCCCCCTCAATTCAGCGGCAGCGAATTCCGAATTTGCTAGACCTAGTTGGGCTATCTCAATCGGCAGCAATTAAAAAACAGTTGCGCCAGTATTCTAAGGGAATGCTGCAACGGATCGGCATGGCTCAAGCTTTGATTAACAATCCAGATGTGGTATTTTTAGATGAGCCGATGTCGGGTTTAGATCCGATGGGACGCTATCAGATGCGGGAGATAATTTTATCTCTGAAAAATCAAGGAAAAACAATTTTTTTTAATTCGCATATATTGTCTGATGTGGAGAAGATTTGCGATCGAGTGGCAATTTTAGCGAAGGGTGAGTTAATTTGCATTGGTGCGATCGACCAACTCCTCGGCAATACTGAAACTTACCGGGTTGAAGGTAGGGGGGGTCACTTGAATATCCTGAAAAAGTGGATACCGGATATGGAAGTTGATAATGATTTGTGGTACGGTCATTTGCAGGGCGAGCCGAAGGAGTTTCTTTCTAGTCTGAACGGTACGGGAGGGCAGCTAATTGGGATGAATTTGGCTAAGCCTAGTTTGGAAGAGTTTTTTATGCAGCAACTGCAAGAAAGAGGAATTTATTCTAGTGGTTGAAGTTTATAAAATTGGCGGCTGAAACCGGGCGGTTGAAACCCAGTGGCTACACATACAAAGTCCGCCTTCGCGGACTAAGAAAACGGGCAAGATGCCCGTTCCACACCACATCAAGTTTCTTGTGGGGTGGGCATCTTGCCCGCCCTGACTAATAATAAAAAAACGGGCAAGATGCACGTTCCACAACACATCAAATTTCTTGCGGGGTGGGCATCTTTCCTGCCTCTGAAAGGCTAATGTTTTTTACTTCCGTTAACAATGGCAACGGTAGATTTGCACATACTAACTCTGCACAATTCCACTGCCGCAGATACTCATAAACTTCAGAAATAATCGCATTTGCTGCATCTAAATCTTGTGCTTGAGAAGCATGATAGTGCGCTCTGATTAATGGTTTAATATCTTCGATATCTTGCCATTCCGATTTTGGTTTGAGCGGAATGCTGATATAATAATGATAGGCTTTGCTGTGGGCGGTACGGATATTTTCGGGGTTTTGACTTAGCAGGTACTCGCCCTTTTCTCGGACTAGCGGATGCAACTGATAGGATTTGAGGTGGCGATCGTAATAGAGCAATTGGCGGCGCTTCAGTCCTTGAATAATGTTTTCTTTAAGCTCATACTTGCTAACTTCTGGCATTTGAGCGCTAATTCCTGCAAAAGATAGTGGATATTCTGAGGTTTGGTAGACAGAAATTCTGCTGAGACAAGTTTGCTCGCCGTCGCTGAGACGCACTATCATTTCATCGATCGCTCTTTCAATATCTCGAATCAGCAACCAGTCTCTCTGGTGCAGAAAAATCCCGACATTTCCCTGAAACTCGGTATCATCTCGAATCAAGGCTGCGACGAGTTGTAAGGCTTTGGGATGTCCTGAATAGCGATCGCACATTTCGGCTAATTCTTCTGGATTTGCAGTCAGATTAAAAGATTGCAATAGGGCAACTTCGGCATCTCGATCCAATCCGTTTAGCTGGATTTCGCGGGTGACTGTTGACGGCAATTCGGCTAAGCTTTCGCGACTGGTGAAAATAATTTTGCTTTGATGTTCAGTTTCTAATAGTTGTTTGAATAACCAAGCATATTCTGCACAATCTTCGGCGAAATAACCAGCGGCTTTGGCTTCTCCAGCTTTCAAAAGTGTGTCGGCGCGATCGAAAACGAGCAAGCAAGGTTTTTCTCTGAGGATTTTGAGCAGATTTTCGGTTTTTTTGAAGTAGTCATTTTGAGCATTGACGGCTGCGGTAATGTCGCCGTTGGAGAGGGTGAATAGCAGCGAGTCAATTGTGCGATCGAAGGGGGGTGATTTGCCTGTTGCCGATTGCAAGGATTGCCAAGCGGCGCAGGTGAAGGGGGTATTTTCTGTGTGGAGTTGGCGAATTAGTTGGCTGACGAGGGTGGTTTTTCCGATGCCCGGTAATCCGACAATTGAGATGGCGGTGATGTCTGAGTTAACGATCGTAGTTTTTAAGATGTCGATTTCTTTTGTGCGCTGTACCCAATTTCTGACGGGGGGTAAGTTTTCTGGGAGGGGGAAAGTGCGATCGTTTTGGTTGTCTAGGGGGATATCTGCGATCGCGGCTGATAGTAATTCTGGTTCTTGAATTTCCCGCGCAACAATGTCTTGCCAGTTTTTCACACCTACAGCTTTGCAAATGTGTATAAAAGTCTCTCGTCTAATTGGTTGCTGCGTCCAAAATCGCTTTAAAGTTGCTTTTGAAGTGAGAGCAGCCTGACACCAGAGCTCATCTGCTTTATTCCATCCGAGATTGCGTCTTACCATGTCAATGATTTTTAGCCCTTCTTCGGATGCTCTGAGCAAACCTGCCATTGCGACTCCTCTACGGAAATTATGCCTTAGTAAAGAATATTACCTGATTTTGTGAGCCAAAAAGTGAGCCAAATGAGCCAAATGATCCTTTTATGTTGAGCCAAATGGTGAGCCGTTGAGCCGATACAGATTCAGGATTGTGGAGTATTGTGAAATGATGTGTTTGGCTGTCAGCTACGTTTGACGGTGCATCTGGCGGGCGATCGGGGATACAGCTTATCTGCTGTTGGAGCAATGTAAAGTTTTATTACAAAAACAGGGCGATTTGCATAAAAAGCAGATGAACGTCCTGATAGATATTTAGGAAAGCTTGCTAGGCGGGCTTTGCTGGATTTGACGCAACTATATTTTTGAGGAGATGGGATTATGGTTAATGTGAATTTCAATATATGGGGTAAGGACAGAATAGTTCAATCTACTCCTAGCACACTGGGAGTAGATGATTCTGCATTAAGGTCTGCCAACCCAGTTGGGCTCCTTGATATCAATCAGCCATTTGGAACAACTGCCGATAAAAATACTTATGTAATCATTCATGGATTTCAAAACCAGGGTGGTAATGCAAAAATTGACACGGGTGGTAATCAGAATAATCAATTTATACCTGAAACCTGGATGTCAGAAAGGGCTAAGGCTCTTCGAGAACGAGAACCGGATGCTAATATCATTCTCGTAGATTGGGAAGACGGTGCTAAACCTGCACTGGGTTTAAACATTTATAATGAAGCAGCCACTAACACCAGAGAAGTGGGAGATCAACTTGCTCAATATCTAAAAGCACGGAATCTTGACCCAAACAAAATAGAGCTTATGGGTCACAGTTTAGGCGCTCATGTATCAGGTTTTGCTGGTGCTAAATATGAAGAACTCACAGGCAACGAACTAAATCGCATCACTGGTTTAGACCCAGCAGGGCCTAATTTTGAAACTAGAGAAACAGGGAATTTTACAACAGTGTTAGTGCCAGGCGCGAGGTCAGGTACTTTTAGAACTGTCCAAGTTCCAGAGCGGGAGCCAGTTCCTCCAAGCGATCGCTTAGACCCCGATGATGCTAAGAGAGTAGTGGCTCTCCATACAAGCAAGACTTTAGGACATGATGATGCAATAGGAGAATTTGATATCTTTGTCAACTGGAATAATTTTTTTCAGCCAGGTAAATCAAACTTTGTTGATAATCATGGCTACGCGAATGAACTATACACAGACCTCATTAAAGGAACAGTTTTCCCTCAATCTGATGGAAAAGTTTTAGATCTGAATAGGTTGAATTCTGCTGAAACTGATAAAATAGACGTTGACAGCACTAAAGCTCTTTTTACAGGCTCAACATCGGGAACTTTTGGCAGCAGCGGGAATAAGAAAATTTTAGGAACTCCTGCTGGTGGAGATAGTGAAAGCTATGTACAGTTTGACGGCAATAGATTGATCACAGCCACTGATATTCCTTTCGAGCTTGGCAATCTGACCTACCGCAATGGACTTACTGTTTTTGGTTCAGAACCTGAAGGTGATTTTCCTCTCAATGTCACGCTGTCTCTCACTAATCCTGTACCTAACACCCAGACTTTTAATTTCCCATTTAACTTGACTACTACAGAAAATACAACTCTCGATCCTGTGAAAGATGGAGATATTCTTCGCTTTTCTGATGGTATTGCTAAAGAAAAATTCAACTTTCAAGGAACAGACTATCGACTGCAATTAGTGGGATTTTCTGCTGATAGCGGTCAAACAACACTAGGGCGATTTAATACGCCTGAACAACAATTTTCTGAGGCTCAGTTGATTGGTCAAATTAAACAAGTATCAATTTTTGGAAACGAAAACGACATTGCGATTGAGTTGGCAGCAAAGCTACCAGAGAAGATAACAAATAAGATAGGAGAGACAATAGATGACTTTAACACCAGAGTTTCCAATTTTAGTAAAGGCTTGTTGGATGGTTTATCTGCTAATGTGTCTAGCGTTCTTTTTCCGCCACCACGAGTTGCCCAAAACTTACAAGCCTCAGCCGAGCAAAATTCAACTTTTCAGATTACTGAAGCAGTAATAGCTCAATATCCCGGAGGGCTGCTGGGGACTGAAAATAACGATCGCATTATCGGCTCTTCCGTAACAGATGTGGTATTAGCTGCTAGGGGTGCTGACACTCTTGAAGGTGCTGCTGGTGGCGATTATTTGCTGGGAGGAAAAGGTGACGATCGCATTTTAGGAGAGGATGCTAACGACATTCTCGCTGGTAATAAAGGTAATGATTTCGTCTCAGGAGGTGTTGCTGATGATTTAGTGAGGGGAGGAAAAGGCAACGATCAAATCTTTGGCGATGATGGAGAAGATATCTTAATCGGTGAAAGAGGAACGGATCGCCTGACTGGTGGAGGTGGAAGCGATATCTTTATCCTGAGAACAGACACAGGTACAGAAGAAACCAATCCTGCTACTGCTGATTTGTTAATTGACTTCAATGCTAGCGAGGGCGATCGCATTGGTATCAATGGAGGCGTACCCATAGACATTCTCATCTTCACTCCTACTGATGTGAATCAAGATGGCACTCCAGACACCATTATCCAATACACAGAAACCAGTCAAATTTTTGGTGTATATACAAATATCTTTGGTGTTGTCATCAACACGCCGCCCGATATTGTGAAAAGTTCCTCGTTCACTATACCCCTGAACGACCCAATCACCCAGATAGGAATGTTGTAGGAAAGTCGCCCAATAGTTGAGTCACAGCAATATTAAGAAGTACGCTCGCCCTTACGACAAAAAGTGCGATCGCCCTTTATCCCTCCCCGTTCATCCGCCTTCATCTGCGGTTCAAAAAAGAGCGATCGCCCTTAACGCAAAAAGTGCGATCGCCCCTTTCAATTCCTAACCAGAAATCACCTCACTCAAAAGATGAGCCTGAGAACCCTCCAGCCGAGGCCCATGAATCTGCACCACCCTAGAAGCCAAGAAATTGCCCCAGCGAGCCGCTTGTGCAGAACTCAAACCGTTAGTAATTCCAAACAAAACACCGCCAGCAAAAGCATCTCCAGCACCCACAGAATCGATCGCCTTTACCGGAAATCCAGCCACATCAACAATGTGTTTGTTCTCCACCACCATGCAGCCTTTCTCCCCATTAGTGATAAAAGCCAAATCCGAAATCTCGCTCATTTTCCGAGCGCACTCTTCCAGAGATTCCTCCTTAAAAAAGCTCCGAACTTCATCAGCATTGCAAAAAATTACATCGCAATATTCCGAAACCACCTTGTGAAAATCATCAGCAAATCGATCGACTAAAAAGCCATCCGAAAAAGTAAAAGCCACCTTCACACCCAGACGCTTAGACTGTTCCATCGTCTCAATGCTAGCCTTTCTCGGATCGGGAGCATCCCAAAGATAGCCCTCAACATAACTGTACTTGCAGTGAGCCAGGCGATCGACATCAATATCACTCGCCGCCAGAGTAGTAGAAACACCCAAATTAGTACACATCGTGCGTTCCGCATCCGGCGTAGTCAGCACTACACAAGTACCAGTGGGCTCGTTCGACTCAGCAGCAGGATGCACGTTAAAATCAATCCCCGCCGCCAGCAAATCTTGCCGGTAAAATTCCCCGTTAGTATCCTTAGCAACCTTCCCCGAATAATACGCTTTACCGCCGCTCTGAGCCAAACCAATCATCGTATTTGCTGCCGAACCGCCCGATCGCATTTGCAGCGAATTGTGCTCTAAATCGTGCAAAATCCCCCCCTGCGTTTCCGAATTCATCAGCGTCATCCCGCCGCGATTCAGCCCGTGGCCGAGTACAAATTCATCTTGCACCAATGCTAGGATGTCTACCAGGGCATTTCCCACGCCAAACACATCCACGGAACCAGATTCTTGATTATTTTCTGTCATCGCTGCTTTTTTTTACACTAACTATCAACTCTATAATAAATCGTATTAAAGTCAACATCCCCACTCCCAATCTAAAGTCCCCAACTTAAAATCTAAAATTCACAATCCAAAATCCCCAATCTAAAATCTAAAATCCAAAATCTAAAATCGCTATGACTTGTCTCCCACCTCTGATTCAGCAAATGTTGCAGCCCGGCTTTTACCCGCACGGGGTGACAGAACCAGTGCAGCTAATTCAGACTCACGCTTCCTTTATCCTGCTGACAGGATATTATACTTACAAAATCAAGAAACCAGTCAATTTTGGCTTTTTCGACTATTCAACCTTGGATAAAAGGCAGCATTTCTGCACCCAAGAATTGCGGATGAACCGACGCACTGCACCAGAAATTTATCTAGAAGTTTTGCCCGTTATTCAAAGTGGCGATTCGTTCCAATTGGGCAGCAACTTACCTGCTATAAATTCCGCCAAAATAGCTGTAGAATATGTGCTGAAAATGCGGGAGTTTCCTCAAGATTCGCTGTTGCTTAGTTTGTTGGAAAATGGAATGTTGACCGAGCAAATTATGGCAGACTTAGGGCGGGAAGTTGCCAAGTTTCACAGCACGACAATTAGTAATAGCTACATTCGCACATTTGGCGAAGTCAATCAGATTCGGATCGCAATAGACAACAATTATCTGATTTCGCAAAAATATATCGGCGGGCCGCAGACTCAGGTACAATTTCAGGAAACTAAAGATTATACAGATGAGTTTTTTGAAAAAAATCAAGAATTATTTAACCGGCGGATTGCCAATAATAAAATTCGCGAGTGCCACGGAGATTTGCACTTGCGGAATATAGCATTGTGGCAAGATAAAATATTGCTGTTCGACTGCATTGAATTTAATGAAGATTTTCGCTTTGTTGATGTCATGTACGATGTCGCTTTTACAGTAATGGATTTGGAATCGCGGGGGCGCAGAGACTTGGGCAATGCTTTTCTCAATACTTACATCGAACAAACAGGGGATTGGAAAGGACTGCAACTGTTGCCTCTGTATTTGAGCCGTCAAGCTTATGTTAGAGCGAAAGTAACTTCGTTAATGTTGGACGATGCCGCTATTTCAACAGCGCAAAAAGCAGAGATTTCACAGACTGCCGCTGATTACTATAAACTGGCTTGGCAATACACACAACCGCGCCGGGGAAAGTTAACTTTGATGTCCGGTTTGTCTGGTTCTGGCAAGAGTACAGCAGCTCGATATTTGGCTCGCCGCACTGGGGCAATTCATATTCGATCCGATGCTGTTCGCAAACATTTAGGCGGGATTTCTTTAAATGAACGCGGCGGACAAGATTTGTACTCGGATGAAATGACCGCGCAGACTTATGGTAGATTGTTAGAGTTGGGGATAATTTTGGCTGACCGAGGTTGGGATGTGATTTTAGATGCAAAGTTCGATCGCCAAAACTTGAGAACGGATGCAATTAATCAGGCTCAATCCCGCGGCTTGCCCCTGCAAATTATTTACTGCACCGCACCAATTGAAGTATTGCGAGAACGGCTGCAACAGCGCCGGGGCGATATTGCCGACGCGACAGCAGAACTATTGAGTTCGCAGCAAGCAGCTTTTGAACCTTTTACAGAAAAAGAACAAATTTCTGTAAACATAGTAGATACCGCGCAAGACTTAGAGGTACAATTAAACTTGATTTGTAGGGAGTAGTTGTAGATAGATCGCCCTTGGCAATTTGATTGTCTGCTAATATTGTAAATATCTTTCTGTGTGAATACAAACAAAACTTGCAGCTCATGCCAAAATTTACCGGAGACTCCAAGGGGTTTAGCCCCGCGCTGATATGGTTTGTGTTGTTTACCGTTGGGTTTCGCTTAGTAGGATGTACGCTGCCCCTGAGTCTCGGCTTTGGTGTCATGGGCGGCGTGGCAGCAGGTTTAGTTGTCGCTTGGTGGCACAACGAATTAATACTCAACCCGAATTTAAATTCCAAGGATAAAACCTCGGATGCTATCCTCAATAAAGACGTAGTGCAAACGGACGGCCATAAATATAGCAAAACCTCTAGGAGTGATGCTGCTACATTGTTTGGCTGGTTGTCAGGGCCAGAGGATCGCCGCTAGCACCGAAAAGAGTTTTGAGTATTGAGATTGCTTATTTCCTCGCAACGCTGCGGGGTTTGAAGTTAAAGAGTTCAGAATTCAAAACTCAATACTAAAAATTAACAACTTTCGCCACCTAAATTACTAATTACTGATTAGCGATTACCGCCCATTACCCCTTCCCGCTAACGAGCAATTTGAATTACTTGCTTAATGTTTGTATTTCTATCGAAACTCCTGCCGCTGTTTATTTATCCTTTGGGGTTGAGTTGCCTGTTAATGATAGCGGCTTTAATCACACTTTGGAAGCGTCCCAAATGGGTGGCTGCACCAATTGCTATGGCTCTAATTATTTTACTGCTCGGAAGTAGCGGTTGGGTTTCAAAATCGTTAGTTCGATCGCTCGAATGGCAAAACTTGCCAACCGCCGAACTCCCCCAAGCTGAAGCGATTATCGTCTTGGGCGGCGGTGTCAAAGCAGCTTTACCTCCCCGTCCTTGGGTAGAATTAGCGGAAGCAGGCGATCGAATAATCTACGGTTCCCGACTTTACAAGCAAGGCAAAGCTTCCCTGTTAATTCTCAGCGGCGGTAGAGTAGATTGGAAAGGTGGGGGGTCTCCAGAATCGGCAGACATGGCAGAAATTGCCCAAACAATCGGCGTACCGGCATCAGCAATTCTGCAAGACCCCGATTCACACAACACCTATCAAAATGCCGTCAACGTGCGGAAAATTTTAGATGCTAAAGCTATAAAAGGGCCGGTTTTGCTAGTGACATCGGCGATGCACATGACTCGATCGCTCTTAATTTTCCAGCGTCAGGGAATAAAAGCAATTGCCGCACCAACAGACTTTCAGATAACGCAGCAGGATATCGCAGCATCCCAAAGCAATTGGCAAGCAGTCGCCTTGGATTTATTGCCGGATACTTATCAGTTACACCAGTCAACTAAAGCTTTGAAAGAATACCTCGGCTTAATAGTTTATCGTCTGCGGGGATGGCTTTAACAAAATTTTATATTTTAAATATTGGATTTTAGATTGAAGAATTTAAACTAATATCAAATCCGGTTGCATCCCAATTATAGGGGCGGGGCGGGTTTATATAATTTGTCTATACTTATCAAATATCTGGGCGAACCCGCCCATACAAAACTTCATCAGATAAAATTCCGAATCAAACTGATACGATCTAAAATCTAAAATCTAAAATCTAAAATCTAAAATCTAAAATCCTATGATTTATTGTGTTAGCTTAAAGTCATTACAGCAAATATTAGCCACAGTCGCCCCCAAACAATCATGCTGCCCCACGAGTTGCAAAACATTGCCCCAGAACCGACTCCCGCGGCCGAAATTTTTCAGAGACACCAAATTGTCCGGGAGTTTTACGATGAAATTAAGTACCGTCAAGAACTAGAACTTCACTGCCAGTGGTATTACGCTACAGCCAAGCAGCATCAGCAGGAATTGCAGAAAATGCAGGGAGATTTGAATATCTTCGGTTGGTTCAGCCGCGGACGGTCGAAAAATTAATGATTAAATAAAAAAGATGGTTGGTAGTAAGGACTTTAGTCCGGCCGATCGACTAAAAGCTATAGAAAAAACTGAAGTCCTCACTACAAACTGTACAACAGCTATATGACTCCCGCCCAAAAACGGATACTTGCGAACGACAGGAGTCGCGGCGCAAAATTTTAGACCCTAGTTCAAGCTTCCAGATTCATCTGTGGAGTAAATCTAAAATCTAAAATCTACTGACAGGATTGGATATTGTCTTTTGCCTCCGGCTTCAACTTTTGAGACAGCTAGACTTCCTAAGATATCACTTCGACCTCATCCTCTTTCAGGTGAGCTCGAAATTTTTTGTCAAACTGAACTAGAACCGGCCAATTGGCACTGACAGGTCGGCCGTGCCATTCGTGAACGATCGCCACGATTTCTCCTTCCATACCCTTAATATCAAATGGTTGACTGCGATTTTGAGGGTGGTGGTAGACAACAACAGAGTTTTTAATGCAAACGCGATCGCCAACTTTCATAGACTTATATTTAGTGTTCTCTCTTCAAAACTCTGCAAAGCCTACGGGTGCTTAACACTTGTAGGCTTTGCCGACAGTCTTCTTATCTTCCCACAAGTAGAGCGAAAACTTAAACAAAGTTGGCGGTTCCCTGTCGCTGATTTGATCCCCAGCCCCGATCCACGCCAGCCGAAATGTTGATGATTCTGGGTTGATCCCGCAAGCCCGATCGGCATTTAAAGCCCGATCGGGCGGGTTCTCAAGCGCGGGAATTGATTGCCTTGGCTAATCGAGAAACGATCAACTTAACTGATTTAACCAACACTCAACATCAACGGCCAAGGTTCGGCCCAACTCCAGCAACTGCCGGATCGAAGGCAAGTCCCAGCCGACGCCGGAACCTGCAATCCCCAAGGCAACGGCAGCGACCACACTATCGCCCGCCGAGGCATCTTGCAGTTGCAGCCAGCCCAAACACAGAGGCACAATTTGACTGTACAGAGAATCGAAATACAGTTCCTGCGATCGATCCAGACACAAACCCAGACTCAGCCGATCGCCCACAGCAATCAAACGCTCGATCGTGCGGATATCAGTTTCTAACTTGACAGGCGAGCGGTCCTCCGCGCCCGAGCCTGCTTGCAGCAGCGCGTCAAGCGATCGCCAAACCATTTTTTCCAAAATTTGCTTGACTTCGGGAACGTTCAACCGACAGCGGAGATGGCCGCTTTCAGTGGCGATCGCCTCTATTTCTGCCAGCAGCGGTTCCACATCCTCCGTTTCCAGTTCCAGGGCCTTGGCCGCCGTCAAACAGCGGTGTCCCAAAGCCACCTCAGCAGCAACCTGCAACTCTACCGGCACTGGCAACTCGTCGCGGTGGAACGCCATCATCACCCCGTAATTTTCGCGGTAAACCTGGGTGTAAAGCTGATCCAACCGAGTCAAATTTTCCTGACTCAGCAACTGCACGATCCGGTGGCGTTCCTCAGCAAACAAATCCCGCAAGCTAAAGGACTGATCCCCAAACAGTCGCACCATTTCCAGAATCGCGTGGGCCGCCGATGCTTCTTGCAGAACTCCAAACAACCGCTCTTTGAGCATAGTGTAAGACCGGCGGCTGCCAAAAGGCTGAATGCAGCAGTGGAAGTCCCAGCCGCCGAGGTGCAGCGCAGCAAACACATAAACCTCTGTTTCCCGCGTAATTTCCGAGGTTAACTGCAATTGACCCACAGCCAGAGTCATCGAGCCCATGCGCTGAATTTGGAAATCTTCCTGCAGGGCCTGATAGCAGTAAACTCGCTGTTCCCGGGGATATTTGGCAAACAGAGAACTGATCGCGTAGTGGGCGGCCACTTGTCTGAGACTAATTTGGGCTGTCACCACGAGTTTGCGGTAAACTTCCGCCCCTGTTTTGAAATAGTCAACGTTGCTGGGTACGAGGGCTAGTTGAGCGACAAAATCCTTTTCTAGCTGGACGCCGGTAACTTCGGCAGCCAATTCCAGCGCCCGGGCCGCGTAGCGCAGAATTTGCACGCCTTCTGGCCGCGAGATTTCTTCAAAAAACCAGCCGCAGCTAGTGAACATTAACAGGGTGTGGCGCTGCATTTCCAGCAGTCGCAGGACGTCCACCTGTTCTCCGGCATCGAGGGGGCGGATTTGATGGCGTTCGAGGAAACTGTCAACGTTAGCGGGCGATCGATCGCGGATGACCTCAATATATTCATCTCTGGCTTTCCAGGGATCGCGCAACAGCTTGCGCCCCGCTTCTTCGTAAATCGGAATCAGTCGATCGCGTAGCCAATTGAGAGTATCCCGCAAGGGGCGGCGCCATTTTTGGTTCCACTCGCCACCGCCGCCGCAGCCGCAATCTTCTTGCCAGCGATCGACCCCGTGAGAGCAACTCCAGGCCGTCACGGGTTTGAGTTCCACTTCCCAAGCGCTCGGATTTTGACTTAAATAATGAGCAAAATTCGTCACCGTCCAGTTTCGACGGGGAAACTCTTCTGTGAAGGCGTAAGCGAGACATTTTTCGGTACCGTTTTTGTGGTGGCCGAAAGTTTCGCCGTCCGTCGCCACGCAGATTAATTGAGCCGGTCGGTGGTCTCCCCGCACTGCTTGACCCAAGCGGCCGACCAAGTGGTGGCTGCTGCTGAGAACGTCATTGAAGCCCATATCCCGCGAGATCGGGCCGTCGTAGAAAAAGATATCGATGTAGGGAGTGTTGGCAGTTGGGGCTGGAGAATTGTGGGAGTGCTGGCGGCCAAAATAGTGAGTGCTCAGCGGCGAGAGTTGATGGTCAGCCATCAATCGCATTTCTGGTTTCAAATAGCAGCGGTACGGGCGAGTCGGATCGATTTGACCCCCGCCGACTTCGTGCCATTCGGAATTATGCCCTGGTTCCCCTTCGTGGTTTTGCCCGATAAGGGGGCGGCAGCGTTCGGCTTGGGAGGGGGCTAAGACAATGAAGCGGATGCCTTCAGCGACTAAAACTTCGAGGGTGGCGTAGTCTACTGCGGTTTCGGCGAGCCACATTCCTTCGGGATCGCGATCGAACCGGGAGCGAAAATCTGCGATCCCCCAGCGAATTTGGGTGTATTTGTCTCGCTCGTTAGCCAGCGGCATGATGATGTGATTGTATACTTGGGCGATCGCGTTGCCGTGACCGTTGAGCCGCTGACAGCTTTTCCGATCGGCCTCCAGAATCCGCTGGTAGACTTCCGTGTCGTAGCGTTCGAGCCAGCTCATCAGGGTCGGCCCGATGTTGAAGCTCATATACTCGTAGTTGTTGACGATCCCCGTGACTTCGCCGCGATCGTTGATTATGCGGGCAAAGGCGTTGGGGCGGTAGCACTCGTTGTCAATGCGTTCGTTCCAGTCGTGGGCTGGAGAGGCGCTGGCTTGGCGTTCGATCGCGTCCAGGTAAGGGTTTTCCCGGGGTGGCTGGTAAAAGTGACCGTGAACCGTCACGCAGACCCCAGTTGCAGCAGCCACACTGCTTTGGGTTGCAGCCTTTACGGTTGGCGCAGACAAAGGTAGCACATCGGATTGAGTTGTAGAAATCGAAACCATGCGATCGAATCCTCAAGTAGTTAAAGACAATAAAACCAGCCTAATTAGAAACTGAAACCTTACGCAGCAAGAGTTGTAGCGAGGCATCTGTTAGGGGTAAATTTTGGCAGATAAGTTTTGATACATTTGTAGTATTGCTAGCAAAGCATTCGTTCCAAGATGCCAACCGTCGATCCCTGGTGTTTTTGCCAATGCTTTGCTGTTGAAAGACTTAAAAAAGGTAGCTTTTGCTGCTTTTTGGCACTTGCGACCCATTTCGGGTTCGTGCTTGCAGGGCTGCTCGTTGAGAGTTTCATTTACCTTGCTGGATTGTAAAGTCTTATTCATTAAATAGCAACTTTTCGCCGGAAAGATTTAATTTTTGGCAAGAAATCTTGGCGGTTGTGGATAATCGGTTTAATGCCCGATCGATTTATAGAATAAGAGTTTTGCCCTAGTTTCGCATCATACTTTAGGTGCTTTTTACCTAAGTCCTAGAGAAGTTAGGCTAGTTGGGTTAGGGCGGGGCAAATTTGCTGCAAATGTACTTTCCAGAAGAGTTGTAACACTTGTGCGGAGTCAAAAGGCAACAAAAAAGCAAAACGGTAACTGTGATGTTTTAACTCCTGAGAGGTATGTGGGGGCGGAGGCGGAGGCATTGGAGGAGGAGGAGGGTTTGGACGAGAAGATGCTGCATTTGACGGCGAAGTTGGAGAGGCAATTTGCCGAGAGTGCCAAGTTAGAGGCGATGATTCGGGAAAATCGGCAGAGGGTGGGTTCTGGCAGATAGTTCGTCAATTGCTGATGATTATCATGATTTTTGGCGAGAACTTAAGGAACGTATTGTGCAATATCAAGTGCGGACCGTACTTTGTGTCAACTGCGAATTAGTGTTGCTTTACTGGCCAATTGGACGGAATATTTTAAACAGGCAACAGCCGCGAGGATGGGGAGCAAAAGTTATAGACAATTTAGCTGTTTACTTACAAATAGCTTTTCCTGAAAGGATGTTTGCCGACAATTGAGCAGTTAGAAGCGGTGGATGTGGAAATTGAGGAGGAATGATAAAATTAGATAGTGCGAAGTAAAGATAAGTATTATGAAAAATCTTAGAGCAATCCTTCACCCTAGCTGTAACCCGTGATGTTTTGCTGCCCAAGGTTCTCTCAGGTGAGATTCGGGTGAAGGATTTAGAGAACCTAGCTAGAAATATCAGGAACCCGCACCATCATTTCTCCTATGCACCGTCTTTTCAAACTTGATTCGTTCAGGAGGTTTTGGAGGTTCTGGACGTTCTGGAGGTTTTCGAGAAGTATTAGACTCTTGCTGATCTGCTGAATTATTAGACATGGAGGTTCCTTTGAGTAATAATGAATGTAATCCCAATATAACGCTAATTTACGAATACGCAGAGCAGGCATTAAAAGATTTAGATATGAGTAGCAATAGGCTTGCTACAAAACTAGGTATAGTGCTGGGATTTGATGCAGCTCTAATTCGCTTTTTTTCCAGCTTGCCAGATCGTTCGCTTGCAGTAAATATTGATGCTTTGGATATTTCTTTGGAGTGTAATTTTTGTTTGGTTTTAAAATTTTCAAGTTACCTGGCTTTAATAATTTCTTTGATTTATTGTTTCTTGGGATTTAAGTCGCAAATAGCAGGGGAAATAATTTTGCCCGCCGAATTAATAGAAAAATGCTTTGACATAACAGAGGAAGAGTATAGACTCTTAATCATAGAAAACTGGAATCAATCCATCAAGGAATTGGCTAAAAATAGAGACAAAATATCAGATTTGTTTAAAGGGGCTATCTGGGCACTAATATGCGCTGCTATTTTGTCCGCAATTGACGTAATTTTATCTTCTTTCTTAGTCAAGTAAACTACTAAAATACAGAGAGAATTAATTAATGACATCCACCAACAAAAAGAACAATTAAGCAACATCTACCTGCAAGCTGTCACCACCGTTGCCGGCTATTCCCTCTACAAACCATTCGTAGACGATGATAGCGTGGATTCGGGAGTAGCTGCCAAAGGCACGACTGGCCCCATCAGAGCACCTCGCTGAGAATTGCAGTGAAAATCTACATCAAGAGATATCCAAGACGATCGCTTTATCCGCTACCCCCTCAAGCTCAAAAACTACGACGACTTAAGAATGGATGACTTCGCCATTCCCCGAATTTTAGTTGTCGTTTTAATCCCCGAAACACCCGAAGACTGGTTAACCCAGTCCGAAACAGAACTCTGCATCAGAGGCTGCGGATATTGGATCTCGCTGCGGGGAAAGCCAAAAACACAAAACACAAACGCTGTCACCGTCGCCATCCCCAAAACCAACCAATTTACAGTCGCCGCCCTTCAGTCAATTATGGAGGGAATTAGCCAAGGAGTTCAACCATGAAAATCACCGTAAAAGATAGCCAAACTCTCGAAACAATCGAGCTAAATCAACTGAGAAATTACTTACAAACTCACGGCTGGCATGAAGAACAACCTTTTTTAGATAATGCCACACTTTGGCACAAACCAACAGCCGATGCAGAAGAATTTGAAATATTGCTACCTAACCGGGAAAACCTGGGAGATTATGCAGCCCGCATCCGCGAGGCAATCCAAACCCTAGAAAACGCAGAAAATCGCCCTCAAATTGAAATTTTAAGCGAACTACTTACCCGCATTCCCAACACGACTATTCAGGGAATTGTTATGCAAATTCACACCCCAAATACCAAAAATTTAAGTGGCGAAATTACTCTCCTCGGCCTTGTAGTTGCCAAATTGCGGAAAATTCAAACTTCACTCGCAGACAAAGATTATATCCTGGCGATTAAAGCTTATCATGAACGCTTACCGATTCTCTGTACCGGTGACTTAATCAAAGACGACAACGCCTTCATCCTCAAAAACCCCCACAACTTAACTCTCGATGAATTGTGGTAAAACTAACAGATTTTGTCGAAATCTATATTAAACACCTTCCAAACAGATATCAAGTTCCCTAGGAATGAAAATTTAATAACATTAGCGTCTGCTAAATAGTCGGAACTGCACGATAATTCCATTTTGGTAGATATTC